>NZ_JAFQXT010000030.1 GCF_017406825.1 Methanobrevibacter sp. | reverse complement strand
TCTACATCTTTTAAATCTATTTTCATTGATTTAAGCTATTTTAATTCGAATTTCTTATTAAAAAGATTTATATATCTTTTTAGATAAATTTTTTAAGCAAGGGGTGAAAGTTATTTCAATCAGGAATAGGACGTTCGTTTTGTTCATTGCATTAATCCTTTTTTTCATGATAGGTGCGGTTAGTGCAGTCAATGAAACCGACGCAATGACACAGAATACTGACTTGGATGCGGCAATTGCCGACGAGTCAATAGGAAATTCTACACAAATCAAAACAACAATCAAAAGCAACGATACAAACATAATAAAAGGCAATGATTTCAGTGTACAGCTCACGGACACAAATTCAGCTCCAATAGCCAATCAGACAGTGCAGTTCACCTTAAACGAGGTCGTAAGTGACATCAAAACAGACGGCAACGGTGTTGCAAGGCTTAAAATCAATTTAAATCCGGGAACCTATACTGTAAAATACTCATTTTCAGGTGACGGATATGCCGAATGCTCAAATTCGACAAGCATTTTTGTAATCACAACATCAACTTCAAGGATAGATGCACCAAACTATGTTGCATATAAGGGCGTTGTAAACAAATACATCATTGTTCTTACTGTCGGAAACGTTCCTCTGGCAAACAGGGAAGTCAACTTCATAGTCGACGGGGTCACAATCACCAAAAAGACAAATGCCAACGGCAAAGCAGCCATTAACTTCAACAGGCCTGTCGGAACATATAGGATGACCCTTTCCTATGCCGGCGAGGACAATATAGACAAATCCTCCGCAGCAGTAAAGATAACGGTAAAAAAAGGAATTCCGACAAAAATCAACAGACTCACTTCAATTGTATTCAAGAATAAGAAGGCAGGATACTTTAAGGTCAAGGTCCTTGACCGCCACGGAAACCCTGTGGCATCAAACAAGGTGATCTTCAAGATAAACGGCAAGACCTACACCAAAAAGACAGATTCAAACGGAATGGCAAAGCTCAGAATCAAATTGAAAGCAGGTTCCTATAAGCTGAAGGTGTACTCCCAAAAGACTTCCGTCTACAACAAGGGATACAAAGCGTTCACAATCAAGGTCAAATCCAACAGGCTTCAAAATAACGGAATGTGGCTTTTTGCAAGTGACATGCAAAGCGTAAACTTCAACACCCTTCAGAAATACGGGACAAAACATGTCTTTTTGAACTTCTACTGCTTCACCAAATTCTCCAAAAGCTATGTTGAGTCATGGATTAAGAAGGCAAATGCACATGGAATCAAGGTCCACATATGGATGCAGGCATTCTACGGCGACAACGGATGGTCATATCCTGTCGTGCACGGAAAATATAATTATAATCTGATAAACTCCAAAGTAAGGGAAGCCGTGAAATATGCCAAAGTGAAAGGAGTTGCGGGAGTTCATTTCGACTACGTCAGATATCCCGGAACGGCCTATAAGCACAGCGGAGCGGTAAACGGCGTCAATCTCTTTGTCAAAAAGGCAACCGCCCAAATTCACAAGGTAAACAAAAAACTTATCGTGTCTGCGGCGGTGATGCCGGAACCGTCCGCAATGAAGAAATACTATGGCCAGGACATTGCGACAATGGGCAGATATCTCGATGCCATCGTTCCTATGGTTTACAAAGGAAACTACCATGCGGGAAGCAAATGGATCAAGTCAGTTACCCAGACATTCGTCAAACAGTCCAAAAAGGCACAAATATGGACAGGCCTTCAGGCATACGGCTCAGACTCCAACATAGTCAAGCTGTCAGCCAAGGAACTGAAAAGCGATGCGAGTGCCGCCTCCCAGGGAGGGGCACGGGGAATAATACTGTTCAGATATGGACTGTGCAATTTCGTGGATTTCAGTGAGGTTTAATATGAAAAGAATTGTTCTTCTTCTCATTGTTTTATTGGCTGCAATGTCAATATCGGCGGTTTCGGCCGATGAAAACATCACTGACGTCATCAGTGATGATATCCAGCAGAGTGATGAGGCAGACCAACTGCAGGAAAATATTTCAACCGAAAGCAATAGGACAGCCTCAAAAATAGAATCTTCAAACGTAAACGGATACGAATCCTTCAGGACAACAATCTCATTTAAACTGACCTCAGACAACATGCCATTGGCTTCAAAGAAAGTATCCGTTCTTGTAAACAAGGCCACATATGTCCGAACAACAGATAAGAACGGTCAGGCCAGCATATCCCTGAATCTCAAGGCAGGAACCTATACGGTAAAGTTCACCTATGACGGCGACAATCAGACTGGAAGCGCTGAAGCAACTTCAAGGATAGTCGTCAAAAACCCCATCAAGACCTCACTTAAATTGGGGGACAAGTACATTTACTACCGCCAGGGCTCAAAATGCCTCTTCTACGTCACATTACTGAATGCAAACGGCAAGGCCATCAAGAATCAAATTGTAAACTTCAAGGTCTCCGGAAAGACATATAAGGTCAAGACAGATAAAAACGGTCATGCCAAAATATTCCTGAACCTTAAAAAAGGAAAACATGTAGTCAGATATTCATTTTACAAGAATTCCCCTTATTTATACTCAACCGGAAAGCATACAATCAAGGTGCATTCCAAGATGGCAAAGGGAAACGGCTACTGGCTGTGGCCGATGCACATGAAGTCAGTGAACCTCAAAAGCCTTGCCCAAAGAGGAACCAAGCATATTTTCCTCCATGCCCAGTCCGTTTCAACCTACGGCAGGTCCTCCGTGGTATCTTTCATCGCTAGGGCTCACAGCTATGGAATCAGGGTTCACCTGTGGATGCAGGTATGCTGTGTGGGTGAAAACTGGGTAAGTCCCGTCAACGATGACGGATCATTCAAATACGGATTCATCAACGGAAAGATTAATCAGGCAAAAAGGTACGCAAGGATTCCCGGCGTTGACGGAATCCACTTCGACTACATAAGATTCGGCGGAACGGCACATAACCACAAGAACGCCGTCAAGTGCATAAACTATTTTGCAAAAAAGGCAAGTACCCAAATACATAAAATCAAGCCCGACTGCATAGTCTCGGCGGCAATCATGCCCGAACCGTCAATGATGACATATTATTACGGTCAGGACATTCCGACAATGAGCAAGTATATGGATGCGCTGCTGCCGATGGTGTATAAGGGAAATTACCATCAGACAAGAAGCTGGATTACTTCGGTAACAAAGACATTTGTCGGCCAGTCAAACGGTGCACAAATATGGACTGGATTGCAGTCATACCATTCGGACAACAATGTCAGAAGCCTGTCCCAAAGCGAACTCATTAAGGATTCAAGGGCTGCAATGAAGGGCGGCGCTAAAGGAATAATACTGTTTAGGATAGGAATAAGCTGCAACTTCAATTTCAAAAAGGTTTAGTTTACCATTTCCTTTTTGACAGTGCTTTCAATCTCTTTTTTTCTATTGACTTTTTCTTTTCGGACTGGTATTGCCTGTTTTGGCGACTGGTTGTTGTTTCATTGTTTCTCATGGCAGTCACAAGGTCAATTGAATTTCCGGAACATGCCATGACCAGGCGGATTTCCTTATAGTCCTTATTTTCGGGCGCTTTATAGACGACGGCATATTTGCCATCTCCAAGAGGCTCATGACTTATCGGCTCTTCGCACATAAGGCAGTCAACCACGTATTCCCGTGACAGGCCATTTTCAGATAATCTGTTAAGGAAATGGCGGTTTTCAAAGCACCAGTTGATGCCGGTTGTCTCGCCCATTAAAAATTTGTCGAATACATTCATTATCTTATATAATATGCAATATTTATTATAAACCTTTTGCATAACTAATAAACATGGGAAAGAATGGGCAGTGGGATTCATCAGTTTCTTTTATATTTGCAATGATAGGTGCGGCCGTTGGATTGGGAAACATTTGGCGGTTCAGCTATGTGCTCTATTCCAATGGAGGAGGCTCATTTTTCATTCCTTACCTGATTGCAATTGCCATAATGGGAGTTCCATTTTTAATATTGGAATACGGTGTCGGATTTTCATTCAAGAAATCCTTTTCCACGATACTGAGACAAATCAATCCAAAGTTTGAGATATTTGCATGGATTCTTGTCATTTTCGTATTCATCGTCACGATTTACTACATGGTTATCTTGGGATGGGATTTGGTATATCTCGGATCCAGTATCCATTTCGACTGGGGATTGGATGCCGCTGATTATTTCGTAAATAGTGTGGGCGGAAGCTCCAATCTATTGGACGCCTACTCTTTCATCGCACCGACAACCGTTGCAGTTATTTTGTTATGGATTGTTTTATGGTTCATTTCACATAGGGATGTTGAAAAGGGCATAGGAAAGGTTTCAAAAATCCTTATCCCCTCATTATTCATTATAATGGGCATAATCATCGTTTATGCTTTGACACTGCCTGGTGCCGGCGTGGGCATTAATGTGCTTTTGAGTCCTGATTGGGCAAAGCTTCTGGATGTGAATATCTGGCTTGCGGCATTTGCACAGATTATCTTTTCATTGAGTATGGGTCAGGCAATTGCCCTGACATATGCAAGCTATCTGCCGGATAAGTCCAGGCTCATTGACAATGTATTGGTGGTTGTCGCTTCAAACTCACTGTTTGAAATCTGCACAGCGTTTGGCGTATTTTCAATTTTGGGTTATATGTCCGTAACCGGAGGAACACCAATGGTTCAGCTTGTCACAGAGGGCACAGGTCTGGTATTTATTGTATTTCCGATGATTTTCAATATAATGGGTCCAATCGGAAGGATACTTGCTCCGATGCTGTTCCTGTCAATATTATTTGCGGGAATCACATCAGCTCTCGGATTTTTCGAGCCGATGTTGAATACGACTTCGGACAAGTTGGGATGGTCAAGAAAGAAAACTTCAACTGTTTTAAGCATTGTCGGATGTGCGTTTTCACTGATTTTAACATGCGGAATCAGCAGTTACCTTGTTGGAATAATCGATTCATTCGTTAACGAGTTCGGCATTCTGCTTCTTATAGGTATCCAGTGCATAATATTCGCGTGGTTTTATGGTGTGGACCGCTTTCTTCCTGTCCTCAATGAATATTCCACATTCAAGGTGGGAAAGAAATGGGTGTTCATTATCAAATACCTGCTTCCGTGTGTTTTGTTTTTCATTTGGATAATCGGCATAGTCAACTTATTCACTACTTCAAAGCCCTTTGAGATAATCGTTGATCTGGTAATCATCATTCTTGTAATTGTATTTGCAGTGATATTTACCAGAATCAAGCCTGCAGAGGATTAATAATTTTTGTATGCATCATATCCTGCGTATAGGTGGTATAATGTTTGGATGAGGCTTCCTGCAGGGTTGTTCATAAAAAACCATATGAATATGTGAAGGGCGATTGCCGCTGCAAAAAGGCCGACTCCTTTTGATTTGTCATCGCTTAGATATTGTCCAAGTCCAGGTATTATAAATGAGAAAATTGCATTCTTAAGGGAATTCGTATCCATGTCCATAACCTCTTTCATCTTCCTTAAACTAATTATTATTTAAATTTAATTTGTCTTTAATAATTTTAATACTTTTATGCACACCCGCCGAAATTTTTATCCATCATCTCAGAATATCAATCCGAATTTTCATTCCTCATAGAAATGTTTATTTTAAGGCATTGATAAAGTATAACTAACTGGAGGCTTTAAAATGAATAGGAAAATACTTGCAATATTTGCACTGTTAATTGTAGCGGCAAGCGTCGGTGCGGTTTCAGCATTCAGCTTAAGTGATTTAACCGGATCAGGCGCCAGTGACGAAAAAGTAACAATCGACGGATTTGACTTCAACATTCCGGCAGGTTTTGAAGAGGAAGTGCCATTAGCCATCAATGGTGATGTCAACGAATCCCAAGGCATTCAATACACAACCTGGGGAAAAACATTCTCAAAAGGTTCAAATGAGGTAATTTCAATAGGAGTTGCAACATACGACGGCGTTGAAGTTGAAGACTATGTCGCCGAGTACGTAGGCGGAGACAAATTGTCAGTAAATGGTGTTGACGGATATGAATATAATGTCTCACCGTTCGAGGGATTCGTCTATGCAAAAGAGGGAAAACTTGTCATTATCACTGTAAGCGACGCCAGCTTGCTTGAAGATATTGTAATAGCTTAGTCAGCTATTACTTTTCCTTTTTTTAAGTGGAATATGATTCAGTGATTGCAATGAATATAAACAGAAATCATATAATCATTCTTTTGATCCTAATCGGAGCAATATTCATAATCTGCGCCGCTTCCGCAGAGGGCGTAAGCGCAGCCAAGACATCAAAGAAAACAGTTAAGATTTACAATTTCAAGCCGGGAGTATTGTGGGCTCCAAAAGCCGTGAAACTTAAAAATGGTGATGCGATAGCTGGTTATGTCGAATACTCTGGAAACATGCAGTTCAACAGGGGAACCGGTGTGACAACATGGTATGTCGGCAATGGAATGAATGGAGACATCGAACCCCACCACACAAAACTCATCAAAGTCAAATTCTTTTTCAAGAACTCAAAAGGCAAAATCAAGACAAAAACAGTAAGGGGACACAGCGCACACATATCCACTAAGCTGATCAAGGGATACGCTCCTTATAAGGCCATTGTCTGGTATCAGACCAGATAGTTGAATCAACCCTTCAACTTCTTTTTTTATTTTTTCTTTGCAAAATTGATTTAATTCAATAAAAATACTTTTTTTCTGTAATATTTACTTTATTGAGCTTTTTAGTTAAATTTAAATAATTTAATGGATATAAATTTAAAATAACTAAATATAAGAGGTTTAATATGTCGGAATTTCAGGAGGATATGATATTCAAAAATGTCGTTGACGAAGATGCGCGATTATTCTTAGACATAATGGGCAGAAAATCCAAAAAAGTTAAAATAATGACAAAAGAATTACGTCAATTGGACCCAAAAACTTTTGTGCCTGACATTATCCTTGAACTTGATGATGAAATACTGATAATTGAGCTTCAATCAACAAAGGTTAAAAAGAAGCATCATCAGCGATTTCACATATACGTCGCAATATCTGATTATAACTTTGATGAAATAGGAAAAGAAGTTAATCTATGTGTTTTTTCAACAGCAGAGGAATCGAAACAAATTTCATACAGGGTAAATAAGGACAATGATTTCAATTATGAGATAATTAGCTTGGAAGATTATGACACAAGAGAAATTATTAATACTATTAATTACAAAATTGCAAATAATGATGAAATAAGCGGAAAAGAATTAATTCTGCTTTCTTTAGTCCCTATTATCGAAAAAACAGAAAACATTGAAGGTTATATTAATTGTGTGGTTGATATATTAATTAGTATTAAAGGACTAGCGCCATCAATTAAAGCATTAGCATTTGGAATCGAATGGTTAATCGTCGATAAATTTGTTAAAGATGAACTTACACGAAACATATTATGTGATAAATTAGGTGATAGGATGAGTCTAATTGATGAATATGGGCAGATTAAAGAGAAAAAAGGTATTGAACAGGGTATTGAGCAAGGTCTTGAACAAGGCGTAAATGGAGTAATCAGAAATCTTTTAAAATCAGGAATGGATGCTGAAGAAATTGCAAGTACGGCCGATGTCCCATTATCCAGAGTAAAATCAATTGAAACTGAATTAAAAAATGAAAAGGATATCTAAAAAAATAAAAAGAACTCAAAGTGAGTTATTTGATTCTTTTATAAGTCACTTGAGTGTATTTTGCTTTAAACTTATCAACTTTTAAACTTTTAGGGTATTGTGACTGGAACATTTTGTTTTTTGGAATCTTGGTCCATTTGTCCCAATGCCATTTTCCATTCTGCTTGTAATGAAGTTTGGCAAGGAATTTTATAGTGCCGTCAACATTTTTCTCAGCCATTGCAGCTGCAAAGAAGTGGTAACCGTATTTGGTCACTTTGTAGGTTACAAGACCATAATTGCCTCTTTTAAAGACTTTAGTACCTTTTTTGACAGGAACTGTCATGGTTTTTGTCTTTTTGATAGCTTTGTATTTTAAAACACGGTTGGCCTTTTTGGATGTAACCTTAAAACTGCTGCTTGCTCCATCGGCTGATGCTGTTGCAGTATAAGATTTTGAATAATATGTAGTTTTAGTCATTCTTGTACTTGTTTTTTTGGTAGTTGTTTTTAAAACAGCACTTGCAGGACACTTAACACTCACGCTAGCCACGCCATTGCCGTTAGTCTTTGCAGTATAGGTGTTGCCGTTAAGCTTGAAGGTTACTGTAACTCCCTCGATAGGACCGGTTGAGTTTTTGACAGTTGCCTTCAAGGTAATGTACTTGCCTTGAGTTCCGCTAACTGCAGAAGTGGTGATTGTCGGCTTTTCGGGTGTCGGTGTCGAATTTCCGCTAACATTCCCTTGAACGTCTTCTGTTGATGTTCCATTATCGGTTAAAACCACGTCATCTGTCGGTGCAGCATTAACGCTCAACATATCACTTGTGTCGTTGGTTACATTCTCGCTTGCAGAAACGAAGCCTACCAGCAAAAACATTAAAACAACGAACAAAATTGTCTTTTTCATATTAAATAATATTATTAAAAGAATTATATAAGCGTTTTTAAAAAAATAGGGAGTATTCTAAAACTTAGAATACCTAAATGTTAACTCTAAAATCAACAAGCTTGATTCCGTCCATGCCGTATCGGGTGTCCCATACTGATCCATAGAATCCTTTGATGTAGAACTTACCGTTCTGTTGGCATAATCCGTTCATATACTGGATACTGATTTTATGGTATTTCTTGTTTGTGCATTTGATTGTGACGGATGTGAACTTCTTGTCTTTCTTATAAGCATTTTTCAATGTCTTGTACTGCTTTGTGGTCAGTTTCCCCTTGTAGTCGCCAACTTTGACGTTTTTTGCGGCTGAAGCGGGTGCAAGGACCATTCCAACAATGAAAATCATAAGCACTGCCAGCAATATTATTCCCTTCCTGTTCATGTTAATACATATATGTCATTTTCATTTAAATTGTTTTTGCAAAATGGGAATAGTTTCACTAAAAAAATAATAATTCAATAAAAAATAGGGAGAAATAGAAGGATAAAGGTTATAGGCTGATGCCAAGTTATCCTTGAATTCAAATTAAATTAGGGAGATTAATTTTGAATTTTCCTATAATTTGGGGGGGAATAGTTAATTCAAAACTGTACTATGAAGTACAATTAATTATATTGAAAGGGGTCATATATAAAGGTTTTCGAGTGCAAGCGCTTTCTTACATCCTTAAAAATTAAAAAAATGGTTTAAAACAATTTGTTTTTAAATTAGGATAAGATTAAAGGCAAATGCCTTGTCTCATCCTTAAAATTAGGGAGATTAATTTTGAATTTCACTATTAAGTTTGGGGGGAATAGTTAATTCAAATTGTACTTTTGAAAATACAATTAATTATATGGATGCTCTCATATATAAAGGTTTTCGAGTGCAAGCGCTTACTTTCATTCTTAATCAGCCAAAAAATAGCGGAGATTATTTTTTTATTCCATTGAAGAGAATATCTAAATATTTTTTGCCGTATTCCTCTTTTTCTTCTTGGGATACCTCATCATAGACCCTATAGAGGACTATGGTCTGAAATGTCATACTGAAACACATCGTACCCAATACCCTGGCATCGACATCTCTGATTTTTCCCTTTTCAATCTGAAGCTTGAAAAATGCTTCCAGCTTGTCCAGGATAGTTGAAGTTATTTTTGAAATCAAATATTTCTTGTCTGTCTCTTCTCCGACTTCTTCCATAGCTACCTTGATTATGGCGAAGTCTTCATCCGGAAGATTCAATAGTCCGAAAAAATTGTTTTGGAGATATTCATCGATTTCCTCCTCTCCGTTAAAGTCAAAAACTTCCTCAAGCTTACCGGTGATCTTTTGGATATAGTACTCTTTTGTAATTTCCAGCAGGTTATTTTTGTTTTCAAACTTTCTGAAGATGGTTACTTCGTTAAATCCCGCTTCAGCTGAAATTTTTTTTGTTGTGGCTTTTGCAAATCCTTCCTTTAGTATGATGGCGAAAGTGGCATTTACAATTTTTTCTTCGGTATCGTCAAGTTCAATATTCATGATTATTAATATCTATTAAAATAATTTAAACTTAATTATACTATTTATAACTGAAAGAACAAACCTCTAATCATGAATGTTAAAAATCTAATACTTTTAACATTATTGTTTTTCCTAATGGCGGGGGCCGTTAGTGCCAGTGATAATGTTACAGGGGATAATCTGGAAAGCGTTGCAAACCAAATAAACGTAACGTATGATGAGGAGATGTGGCAGGAGAATCTCTCCGACATCAGTGTCGAACTGCCCGAAGAGGCATCAGGGGAATTCATGGTCAAGATTGACGATGAGATAATATACAACCAAACGATCACCGAAAAGTCATTCAAAGTCCCGGTAAAAATTCCCAAAAAAAATCTTGGGTTCATAATAAACATCTGGCCGCCGATTGACTTCACAATGTATCAGGTAAGTGCCTTTTACAACGGAATCGACCTGAATCTTACAGCACCTCTGAAAATCATGAAATATCCTCCGGACTACAAGATGATGTACTTCCCATCCGAAATACTCCAGTACGGTGAAGACTCTTATCTGGTTGTCTTTCCAAGGTCAGCCAACGGTACGGCGGAGTTCTATATCGACGACAGGCTGTTCAACACAACAACCGCAAGGCCGACAATTCACTGGGAAAGCGACCCATTTTCAAAATTGCCCCTGGGAAACCACACATTCAGCGTGCATTATCTCGGCGACAGCTATTACAAGCCGTTCAACATGACATTTAACTTCACGGTTACAAATGTGGTCATAGACATTCCGGACACAGTAAACATAAGCCATGACGACTGCATCTCCGTTCGAACATTGAAAAACGTTGCCGGCACAGTTAAAATCTATCTTGACAATGTGCTGGTCCACACAGAAAGGACAGAAGACGGAGAGGCAATAGTATCACTGGAAAAATACATGAAATACACAAACCACGAGATAAAGGTCGTCTACACCTCTTCAAAAATCTCAAGAACCAAAGTGCAGACAGCCAACATGACCTATGACTTCGACGTGTGGCCGGAATATTTCACATACGGCGAGAAAAATGTCATTGAAGTGATATTGCCGGACACATTGAACAGAAAGCTTGTGACAGTCACAATCGACGGCGTAAAATACCGCTTCACTCAGCCCGAGTACAGCGCAAACAACATGGCTGCAGTTGACGTGTCAGGACTCGGCGCCGGAAACCATTCAATGATTGTTTCGTTTGCAGGCGACGACAAGTTCTATGCCTTAAACAGAACTTACAACTTCACCATAGACTACAACTTCGACATTCCTTACGGTGTCGAATACAAGGACGCATCCAAAATATATCTGAAGCTTCCAAGTGATGCCAACGGCAATCTGGAAGTCTACGTTGACGGAAAACTCTTCAAGTCAGCAAAACTTGTGAAAGGCTACGGCGAAATCGGAATCTCAACATTAAATCCGGGATGGCACAACCTGACCGTGAGATACACAGGCACCGATTACAGCATCGGCGAGGAAAACTCAACAGTATATGTCGCTCCAAAGATATCCCTGACCTACAGGTTCAGGCAGGGCATGGACAAATATGTCGCCCTGGAAGTTCCTAAAGCATGCTCAGGCTATGCGGTATTTGAAATCGACGGCAAAAGGCATAAGGTCAATATAGTCAACGGAATAGCCAAATACTCATTGAAAAATCTCAAGGTCGGAGAACATGATATTTACGTTCACTACTATGGAAATGATGGGCTGAAAGATCTGGAAAACTGGAGGGTTGTGACAGTCTATAAGCAACTGGTAAAGATGACTCTTCAGAAGGTCAGCGTCAAAAAATCGGCCAAAAGGCTCACAATCAAGGCGACATTAAAAATAAACGGCAAGCTGGCAAAAGGCAAATACGTCAAATTCAAGTTCAACAAAAAGACCTACAAGGTCAAAACCAACAAAAGGGGAATTGCGAAACTGACCGTCAAGAAGTCTGTTCTGAAGAAACTCAAAGCCGGCAAAAAAATAAGATACCAAGTCAGCTACGGTAAAAAAACAGTCAAACGAACAGTAAAGGTTAGAAAATAATGATGGGAAATAATTATATTTAAAGAAGTTTATAACTTAATTCGTGTATTTGTAATCAAATACATAAGTTCTTTTTTGGTTTGAACTTAAGAAAGGGAGTTCTGATTACTCCCTTTTTAATCAATAAATTTTTTTCTCTGTTTTTACACATTCACTACAATATTGCTTTAAAAGTGTTTATTTATTTCATTAAGCCTAATGCAATTTTAATTCCACTTAATTAAACGTTTAAGTGCTTCTTCAAACAAATTAATAATCATGGCGAGAAAAACACAGCCATTAAAATGACTATATTTTCAAGAGTGTTCTACTAAAACGTGCAAACGGGCTGTTGAAATTTGTTGAGATTCCTTATAATATTAACAAAATGTTAATTTCGGTGTTTACACAGATTGCGAAATTTAATCGAGAAGATTTCTGAAGGATTACTATTTGATATTAATGAAAAGTTAGCAATAATATATTTGTTTGATGTGTTAAGTGCTAACATGTTGAACAAACAAGAATATGATAAACATGCGGAGGAAAATACAATGCTAATCCATCCTGGTGAAAGATACATGAAAAAGAAAGCTTTTGAACAAGGTTTTAAACAAGGTTTTGAACAAGGAAAACTTGAAACAGCTAAAAACATGATAAAAAAGGTTTTAAGATAAGAAGACATTGTTGAAGTCACTGGGCTGTCAAAAGAAGTAATTTTGAATGAAAAATAGTCTGGATAGACTATTTCATTCTCTGTCGCTCAGCAATTGCCCTGCCACTCCAATGCTTTCTTTTGGATAGGCCTGTACCAAAACCGTAATCGCTTCAATAGGCAAATCATATGCCTCAGCCACGATTTCAGATACTTTTTTAACCATTTCTCTTTTCTTTTCTACACTTATTCCGTCGTTTCCACCGATTGTTATGATAGGCATTTTTCATCACCATTTAATTATATTAATCATTTCAAATATATAGATTATTAAAAGGATTTGATAAAATGCTTGGTGAAGATGAACTTGTTAAACTGTTTCCGGATTTCGCCGATTTGGTCCAACCCTCCGGAATCGATTTGGAATTAGATAAGATATACATACAAAAAAGTGCAGGATCACTGATAGACAATGAAAAAAGCCTGCCGGAAATAGAAGAGCTTGATGGGGAGGTCTACACCTTAAAACCCCATACCGCATACCTGGCAAGCATCAAAAGGAAAGTTAAGATTCCAAAAGGATATGCAATGCTGTATCTGCCAAGGTCAACACTCCTAAGGTCATTTGTATCTGTCCAGACTGCCGTCGGAGATCCGGGATTTTACGGAACATTGATGTTCATGATTTACAATCATGGGGATTTTGAATATAAAATCAAATCAGGAGACAGAATCGCACAGGCAGTCGTATTTCCAGTAGAAGGCTCCGGTGAATATAACGGCTCTTATCAGGAAGTGGAAGAGTGAACGTAGCCGACAAGATAGTAAAAATCCTTGAAGAGGAGGGGATTTCAGATGTTTTCGGAGTTCCGGGCGAGCAGATAATGCCGCTTTACAAATCCCTATCAACTTCCAATATCAATCATGTTTTAACAAGACACGAGCAGGCAGCAGCACATGCCGCCGACGGATATGCACGTTCAAGTGGAAAGATTGGAGTTTGCATATCAACAGCCTCACCAGGTGCATTAAACTTCACAATGGCTGCTGCAACAGCCTATAAGGACAGCGTTCCAATGCTGATTCTGACAGGGGACAACGAGCTCAAATTTCGGGGAAGCACTCATTTTCAAACAACTCCCCAAAGGGAAATCCTTGAACACATAACACAGGCTTCATATTCCCCTTTAAACGGAACAGAAGCGATGTACGTGCTCAGGGCATCCATTTATGAATTGAAAAATTTCCCTAAAGGACCAATTCACATAAACCTGCCAAAGGATGTCCTTCTGCAGGAGGATTTCGATGATTTTGATTTATGCTATTTGTGTGAGGATGACATGTCCAATTTAAGCAAGGCTCAGGAACTGATTGACAAGTCCGAAAGGCCCTTGCTGATTCTCGGCGCAGGAGCAATCACACAGGCGCAAAACATCAAAAAAATTATAGATGAATATGGAATACCTGTAACAACAACATTCCATGGAAAAGGAATAATTCCGGATTCTCATGAGCTGAATTTGGGACTGTGCGGAATCCGTGGGAATAACCAATCAAAATACGCTTTCGAAAGTTCCGACTGCATTATCGCATTGGGCATAAAGGCAAGCGAAAGGACTATTCCGGCAATGCCCGACAACTTCATTCATGTAAACATCAACAGGGATGTCCTGGTTGGGGATTATCCTATACATGGCAAGGTTGAAGACTTTTTGGCTGAAATCCAATTCAGGAAAACCGATTGGCTAAAAGAAATATTGGAAATCGAAAATTCAGATGCCATTGAAGGGGTGGACGACGATTTGAAACCGCAGGCGGCCATAAAAAGGATTCTGGAAAGATTTCCAGACAGCATCATCACATCAGATGCGGGATCCCATACCACATGGACAACACTTTTAAAGAAATCATTAAGGCCTGGACAATTGCTTTTCTCAGGCGCAATGGCCCCAATGGGTTACGGCCTGCCTGCAGCAATAGGAGCAGGCATTGCAACAGGCGAAAAGGTCATTTCCATAAATGGGGATGGCGGCATTCAGATGAACCTGCAGGAGCTTGCCACACTTAAGGAGAATGACCTGGATGTGGTTGTTTTCATCCTTAACAATTCAGAGTTCGGAATCATCAGGCAATGGGAAGAGGACTTTTACAATATGGAAGCTTATCAGACAAGGTTAAGAAATCCCGACTTTATAAAATTGGCTTCAAGCTATTCGATTGATGCCGTAAGGGTAGATAACCTGAGCGATTTGGAACTGATTTTGGACAATGATCTGACAGGCCCATTGGTTGTTGAAGTAATTGTGGACAGCGAGAATATCCCTCTTCCAGAGTAATCGCGCAAAAGAGGATTTCTAATGCAACCGGGAAATACTATTTAGCGTAATTCACATACTCTTTCACAACCGCTTCAAGGTTAACCTTGCGATATAGCGGTGCGAAATAATATTCTCCGTTTTCGTCATAGATTATTCCCAATGGCTTCATTTCAAAGGCGGACACTTTTCCACGAAACATTACAGTTCTTGTTTTAAAGACAAATGTGAAACCGCATATCTCTTTGAATTCAATGCCTGTGTCTTGGGCAATTTCAAATATTTCCCCGATTTCTTCGAAGATGTCACTCATCCAAAACACCTCTAATTAATGCTCTAATCTCTTTTTTTGAGAGGAGCCTGATTGTGGGAATCACAACTTTCAACGGATAGATTTCAAGTTCATTAATGCCGTTTCCGTCCAGAACACTGCCTGCAAATGAGGGTTCAGCGGATAAGCTTAATTTCTCATGCATCGAATTTATGACTGAAAGGACTCCCCATATTATTCCGATGTATTTTCCGGTATCGGCATAGCTGGCCATTCCAAAAACAAGGTGGTTCTGCACTGTTTTGATTTTCATTGATTTTAAGACAGTCTTTAGATAATCAAGAAGGTCTTTTAGGCATGGTTTGGCAAGGTCAAATATCTTTTTAATGTCGGTGTCTTTTTCCTCATCTTCATCCTCATCTTCTTCGATTTTTTCGTCTTTTGATGGGAAATTCCGAGAGTAAATTTTGATTTTTTTGAAAATAAGTATTTTTAAACATCCTTTGACTTCGCTACCTTTTTTATCATACTCCACTTTAATCTTGATTCCGATCAAGAGTAAAATAATAATGAATAAGATGATTATCAGCATAATCATCCATAGGATGTTCAACATGTAGCAAAGTCCTATTCTTCTTCATCATTTGTGCTGAATTCAGGTTCTATGTATTCGGATTCATCGTAGTATTCATCGGATTTCTGGGAATCCAAAAAGTTTTTAACGAGGTCGGTTATGACGAGTCCAATGTCGGATATTGCTTTATTGGTTTCTGTTCCTTTACTCAAATCAAGTACGCGAACTCCTTCGGCGTCATTTCCCTTTTTAGGTATCATTACCATGGATATTGGTTCTACTCCGGCTCCGGCTCCTGCTGCGTCTCCGCCTTCGCTACCTAATATGTTTTCTCCAACACCAAAGCCTAATCCCACTTTCATTACGGGAATAAGAATTTTATCTTCGGTTTCTATTGGTGTACCGATTACATTGTCCACATTGATTAGTTTATGCAATTCTTCAACTGTCAACTTTATATTTTCTGACATATTTTCACATCCCATTTGTGTTATATTATATTTGTTCTGTTTATTAAATAAACTTTTCATTAATGTTGCGGGCGTATTAAGAGATGTGTTTCAAGTGTAACTTTTTAGTTATAACTTAATTTCGAGGGGTGCATTTCAAGTGTAAGTTTTTTGTTATAAGTTTTAAGTCTGAAATTTTAGACATGAATTTCAAGTGTAACTTTTTTCTTATAAGTTCTAAGACACATCATTGACACATCAATTTCAAGTGTAACTTATCACTTATAACTTCCAACGGCAAAAATGATGTAAAAAAATATTCCTTATAACTTATACTTTGTTAAAAATATATTACATATGAATGAATAAAAAAAAGAAAAAGAAGAATCATAAATATGATTCTGCAATGGATGCTACGCCAGCGCCGGCATCGTCGATTACGCCTAAACCTTTTAAGGTCATGCCGATTGCCGCAAAGGTTTGAACCAATTCCTTATAGGAGATGCATCCCATATGGCCAATTCTGAAAATGTTTCCTTTCAAGTGATCCTGGCCACCGGCCAATTCAACACCATATTTGTCACGGGTTGTGCCTCTGAACTCCGCATCGGTAATTCCTTCAGGCATTTTAACGGCAGTTACGGTTGCGGATGAAACGGCTTCATCAGCAAACAATTCTAAACCTAAGGCTTTTACAGCAGCCACACTTGCTTTAGCAGCTTTGTGGTGACGTGCAACCCTGTTTTCAAGTCCTTCTTCCATGACGATTTTTAAAGCTTCGTTCATTGCGTAAGTAAGTGAAACTGATGGAGTGTAAGGAGTTTCAGGAGGTACTTTGTCTCCACTTTTTCTTGCGGCTTTCAAATCCAGATAATAGGTATTGGTCTCCACCTTGTCAACTGCAGCCCAGGCTTCGTCGCTTAAGGTAATTGCAGCCATTCCAGGAGGTGCGGCCAAACATTTTTGAGACCCTGTAAGACAGACGTCAATTCCGAACTTTTCAACGTCCACATAATCCCCTCCAAGGGAGGACACGGTATCTACGATGTATAAAGCGTCGTAGTTTTTCATTACTTTACCGATTTCTTCGATAGGTGCGGCCACACCTGTGGAGGTTTCGTTGTGGATTACACTTACTGCTTTGATGTCTTCGTCTTCATCAAGAGCTTCAGCAATATCTTTAGGGTCAACAGCGGTTCCCCATTCAACTGCCAATTCCTTGGCTTCGATTCCATGAGTCTGTGCAATGTTCATGAAACGTTCTCCGAATTTTCCGCCAACGACATTCAACATTTTTTCTCCAGGAGCTACAGTGTTGGCAATACCTGCTTCCATTGCTGCAGTTCCGGATCCGGTTAATAAATAAGATTTATTTGGGGTTTGGAATACTTTACTCATTAATTCTGTGGTTTCAGTTAAAATTTCTCCATATTTGGCACCTCTGTGGTTAACAACAGCTTTTGACATAGCGTTAAGCACTCTAGGGTCGACTGTTGTAGGTCCAGGGAGCATTAATAAGATATCATTCATTAAATTTCCTCCAGTTAAAATATGCTTTTTAAGCCAATTATATCTTTTACTTTTATACTTATTAAATATTTTCAATATGTAAGTTTATTCATTTTTTACATAATTTTCCTATAAATTTTATTCATTTGTTTAAAACTGAAATATCGTTTTTAAAAAATGATTAGGAAGATTTATTTAACTGTTTGCCAATATTTAAATAACAGTAAAAAAATTTTCAGAAGTGCCATGATGTTTAAAAGAATATGTATGTTTGTAGGGGGCTTGTTCATAATGTCATTCGGTGTGGCATTTTCAATAGTTTCCACGCTTGGAACAACTCCAATAAGCTCAATTGCCTATGCACTGGCTCTGATAACAAATCTGAGTGTTGGAACAACAACATTCATATTTAACGCGGCATTGATACTGATTCAATTTCTTATCCTGCGCTCAAGGTTTCACAAAAAAAGGATTCTGCAACTTATAAGCACATTCGTGTTCTCATATTTCATTGATTTGGCATTGTACATAGTTTCTTTCGTGCCATTCGACGGATCGGTTCTGATGATGGTGCTGTTTCTGGCAATCAGCATATTCCTTCTGGCTTTGGGGATATTCATTTACATGCCGACAAACATCGCACCGCTGCCCGGCGAAGGATGCGTAGAGGCAATAGCAATAGTTACCAACTGGAGATTTTCGACAGTCAAAATCGCTTTTGACACAACAGTCGTCACAACAGCCCTTATAATGTGCGGATTGTGGTATACTGACGTTTTTGGAGCGGTTTATATCGGGACAATCGTATCGGCATTCATGGTAGGGTTCACATTAAGGCAAATCAGCAACGCATATGTTCATATCACAGGCAATGATGCAAGATTGGTCCATGAATAAATATTTAACAAATCAGCAACTTACATAATATCAGTGAGGTTTAAACATGGAATTCGGACTCTGGGAAAAATATTATTCAGAAATTCTTGAAGATTTTGGGTTTTCACGTGAAAATGATGAGGAATCCGCAAAATTATTGGATGAAATCCTGTCAACAGACGGATGTTTGACTCTTGATGAATTAAGCCAAATCGTAGGCTTTTCAGATAAGTTCATTCTATTCGGAGCAGGTCCGTCATTAAAGGAACATGTAACATTCTTAAGAGAAAACTATGATTTAAAGGATTATGTTCTGGTTGCAGCAGACGGAGCAACAACCGCTCTGATAGAGCAGAAAATAGCGCCTGACATAATAGCGACAGACTTGGACGGAAACCTTGACGACATACTTCTGGCCAATTTCAGGGGAGCCAACATAATAATCCATGCCCATGGGGACAACATGGATAAGATTGCCAAATTGACTCCATTTTTCACTAGCGTTTTGGGAACCACACAGGCGCAGCCTATCGGAAACCTCTACAACTTTGGAGGATTCACTGATGGTGACAGGGCATTATTCTTGGCGGTCGCATTGGGTGCCAGCGAAATAACACTTGCCGGAATGGACTTCGGGGATGTAGTGACAAAATATTCAAGACCAAACATCGAAACAGAACTCGCCGAAGCCGATGACTTCAAAAAGAAAAAATTGCTCTATGCGGAAAAGTTCACACAATGGATAATCGACAATGAAAATGTAAAAATAACCAATCTATGCGATGAATAATCTTTTATAAGGATAATAATATAATATGATAACATGGGAATAGAAGATATTTTAATGGCTGATGAAAGTCTTTTTCAAAACATAAATGCTTTTGATCCGGATTACTTTCCTAAAAATTTCAATTTCAGGGATACACAGATGGAAGCAATGGCAATATCAATAAGGCCGGCCATGAAAGGGGGGCAACCATCAAATGCAACTGTTTTGGGCTCACCGGCAACAGGAAAAACAACTGCAATGAGAAAGGTATTTGAACTGGTTGAAAAGAACACTGAAAAGGTGGTATGCGTTTATGTCAACTGTCAATTGCACACCACACGCTTCGGAATATTTTCACAAATCTATAAGAAGCTGTTCGGACATATTCCGCCTGAAACCGGAGTGCCGTTCTCAAGAATCTATGACCAAATAATGAAGGATCTTCAAAAAAAGGAAAGATCATTGGTTGTTGCACTGGATGATATCAATTATCTGTTCCAATCAAAAAATGCCAACAAGGTAGTTTATGACTTGCTCAGGGCATATGAGGAATATCCCGGCGTGAAAACATCTATTTTTGCAATATTGTCAGATCTGGAATTCAAATATGCATTCGATAAGAATGTGAATACCGTATTCATTCCCCAGGAAATCGTATTCCCATTATACACTTATTCTGAAATCGAGGAAATCCTAAGGTTCCGTGCAAAAGCAGGATTCTTCCCTGATGTGCTTCCTGACGATATACTAGAGCAGATTGCCATGTACACTTATGAAAATGGTGATTTGAGAATCGGAATCAATCTTTTAAGGTCCTGCGGCAATATTGCCGAGGCGGATGCAAGCCGTCAGATTACTCAAGAACACTACGATAAGGCAATCGACTCATTGGTGTCAGTCAATGTGTCTGAAACATTAAAATCATTGGACGAGTCTGAAAAAGATATCTTAAGGTTCATATCTGAGTTTGACGCAATTCCTACTTCCGGCGAATTGTCCAAAATATATAAAGAAAGAACCGGCTCAAGTTACGCTTCATTCAACAGAGCCATCGACAAATTGGAATTCGTAAGATTGATAGATACCAAATATACAGGAAAAGGGGCTGTGGGTAATTCTCGTGAGATCATATTGCGTTTCAACCCCGAAGACTATGGTTTATAGTTGTTCCTGTATGGGAAATTAGTTTAAACATTAGAGTATGCATGGTAAGCTCATAGTCTAATGTGCAACTAAGGGTTTGGCATTTCGCTCCAATCAGATTATTGGAGCTTGAGCTGCTACAACTGATATAACAGATAAAAGCAATGCTGTTATTGCTACAAGCATTACCATGCAAGATTGAACATCTATGTTGCTGTACATGATTTCGTCTTTTATTGAACTTCTTTTTCTTAAGTCTACTTGTATTGTGGTGTCATTATTCCCTAACATTTTAATCACTAAATTAAAATTGTAAAAAGTACATATATAAGCAAAGAGTGAGAGCATTTGCAAAGTATTATTTTGAGGAAATCGCATGAAAAGCTATGAATATTTTGAAGCAACGGCCGATGTTGGGATTAGGGCATATGGAAAAAACCTGAATGAAGCTTTTGAAAATGCAGGTTTGGCTATTTTTAATATAATATCAGATACCTCAACCATAGATGCCTTAAATGAAATCGAATTTGAAATAACCTCAGAGGATGAAGTGTCTCTTTTGTATGATTATTTGGAGGAGCTGCTGTTCTATCACGAAACCGAGTTCATGCTGTTTAGCGAATTCCATGTGGAAGTCGACGACAATCTACATCTTAATGCTAAAATCAAAGGCGAAGAAATCGATTGGGAAAAGCATGAGAGAAAAAACGAGATAAAGGCAATCACTTTTCATAAGATGGATGTTAAAAAAACGGATGGTGTGGAACTTCAGGCAATTGTAGATTTATAAATTATAAATACCTATACATTCCATAATTAATATCATGAAAAGAACTAAAATAATATCAAGAAATTTCGAAATGATAATGGGCGCAATAGGCTCAATCATCGGAATATTTTCTGGATCTTTTTTAATATTTTTAGAAAGTGTTGGACCGCACACCCCTTTTTTAGGCATGGTTGCAATTATTGCTTCAGTTTTGGGTTTGGCTTCAACATATTACGTCCGCAAAAACTCTGAAATTGCGGGTGTAGGGTTTATCGTTGCAACAATGTTTGTCATTGTTGGGTCCGCTTACATCAATGTATTAAGCGCAATATTCTTACTAATCGCTGGGGTATCAGCATTATTTAGAAAATGAATTATAAACATGTAATTTGTGATATTATGGGCATTAAAGATGAAATAAAAAAAGTTAGAGATAACGTTTATGAAATTCCGGGAACATATGACAAGTCAATGAGGGCTTCCGGAAGATTTTATATAGCTGATGAGTACTTCGATGATTTGGAGGAAGGCGCAGTCGAACAGATTGTCAACGTTGCATGCCTTCCCGGTGTTCAGAGATACTCAATTGGCCTTCCGGACATCCATTTCGGATACGGCTTCCCGATAGGTGGAGTCGCAGCTTTCAGTTTAAGAAACGGTATCGTTTCACCGGGAGGAGTCGGATTCGACATCAACTGCGGTGTCAGATTAATAAAATCCAATTTGACCTTAGGGGATGTTGAGGAGCACTTGGATGAGCTGACAGAAAAGCTGTTTGAAAACATTCCTTCAGGTGTGGGAAGCAAAGGAAAAATCAGGCTCGAAAAGGACGAAATAAATGATGTGCTTGATTACGGTGCCGAATGGGCTGTCAATAACGGATATGGATGGCCTGAAGACTTGGAAGTTCTTGAAGAAAACGGAAGAATGGTTGATGCGGATTCAAGCATCGTGTCAGATAAGGCCAAAAAGAGGGGAATTCCACAACTTGGGTCTCTCGGTTCGGGAAATCACTTTCTTGAAGTCCAGATTGTTGATGAAATCTTCGATGAAAAGGTCGCTGAAGTATATGGGCTTAAAGAAGGCATGATTGTAGTCATGATTCACTCAGGCTCACGCGGCTGCGGACACCAGGTATGTTCCGATTATTTGAGATTGATGGATAAGGCTTATAAGAAATACAAAATCAACATTGCAGACAGGCAATTGGCCTGTGCACCGCTTGACTCAAAAGAGGCTCAGGATTATATTCAGGCAATGGCGGCGGCGGCAAACTACGCATGGGCAAACAGGCAAATGATGACTCACTGGGTAAGGGAAACATTTGAGGATGTCCTGGGCAAATCCGCCCGCGACATGGAAATGGACATAGTCTATGATGTGGCCCATAACATCGCAAAGATGGAAACCCACAAGGTATTCAATCGGGAAGAGGAAGTCCTGGTTCACCGTAAAGGCGCAACAAGGGCATTCGGGCCTGGAAGGGAAGAAGTTCCGGAAAAATACCGTGAAGTGGGCCAGCCTGTACTGATTCCTGGAACAATGGGAACCGCTTCATATGTATTGTGCGGAACTGAAAAGGCAATGGAGGAAACTTTCGGATCCACCGCTCATGGTGCCGGAAGGGTATTGTCCCGTTCAAGAGCCAAAAAGGATTATGACGCTGATGAAATCACCAAAGATTTGGAATCAAAAGGAATCAAAATCAAGGCAACCAGCAAACATGTGATTGAAGAGGAAGCCCCTGGTGCTTACAAGGATGTGGATTCAGTTGTCAGGGTTTCCGACAGCACAGGCATTGCAAAACTTGTTGCAAAGGTCAGGCCGCTATCAGTTTGTAAAGGATGATTAAAGTGATAGGAATAATCGGTGGCAGCGGAGTGTATGAACTCACCAATAAAGCTGAGGCATGCACTGAAAAAACAGTTAAAACAGATTATGGGGATGTAAAAGTGTCCATTTTGGACATCTGTTCCAAAAAGGTAGCATTTATTCCAAGGCATGCTTCTGGCCATTCCATTCCGCCGCATAAAATTAACTATAGGGCCAATATTGATGCTTTAAAGAATATTGGCGTTACAAAGATAGTCGCAACAAACTCTGTCGGGTCAATGAATGAGGAAATGCCTCCCGGGTCATTCGTCATTCCTGACGATTTTCTGGATTTTTCACAAAACAGGGTCAAGACTTTTTATGAGGATAAAGTGGTGCATATAGATGTAACTGAACCATATTGCCAGGGTTTACGTGATGTACTGGCCAAATCGGGGGATGTAATCCTTGGAGGAACATACGTATGTACTGAAGGACCAAGATTCGAAACTCCTGCAGAAATCAGAATGTTCAAAATGCTTGGAGGGGACTTGGTCGGTATGACCGGACTTCCCGAAGTGACACTGGCCCGTGAAAGGGAAATATGCTATAATTCAATATGCATAGTGTCCAATTTCGCATCCGGGATTTCACAGGACGAGCTGACAATCGATGAGGTTTTCGAAATTGTGGCCGAAAAGGAAGCTGACCTGCTTGAATTGATATATAATTTTATTAAGAATGTTGATGATGGCATGGATTGCAGCTGCAATCATGCATTAGACGGTGCTGAAGTATAATGGGAGTGTGATTTAAATGCGTTTGGCTGTAGTATCTTCCGATGGGGAAAATGTGGACTTGCACCTTGGAAAAGGAAAGTCAGTGTATGTGTATGACTATGATGATGAGCTGAAATTTGTCGAGCATAGGGAAGTTGAGATTGCCGATGACTCAAAGCATCAGGGCGGAAAGGTAATTAAGGCATGCGCTGATTGTGATGTGTTGATTGCCGTTCAATATGGATTCAAATCAAAAATAAAGGCTGAAGATGCAAACATTAAGCTTGTCATGGATGAAGGGCCGGTTTGTGATGTTTTGAAAAGATACATTGATCATGTGGAATTCATGAGGAAATAATATAGTGTATAACATTTTTCATATATTGTAAAAATTTTTCAATATCCATTTTCAGGGCTTGATTTTAAAATTCAAGTCAGGATTTTCATTTTATGAAATGTCGAATAGATTATTTAAAAAATATATTATTTTTATTTTTTTTTTGAAATTCCGAATAATTTTCCAATTTTTAAAAATCTTTATATATCATGAATAAAAAATGTAATTATAACCTTTATGGGCGGGTTTTAGAAATTAAAACTTTATTAAAAATATTTTCTTAAATTAACGTGAGAATGACTCACAATAGTTGAATAAACGATTGTAAAGCTATAATAATTTAGAATCATTTTTACAGTTTAGTTAAGACTAGTTTTAAATTTTAATGGCGTAAACGCTAGAATTATATATTAAATTTATAGGATTGATATAATGGCAAAAGCAAAAGCAAGACGTAGAGTACGTGATACATGGAAAGAAAAATCCTGGTATACTATTAAAACACCAGTGAACTTTGAAGATAAGGAAATTGGAGAAACTCCAGCAAAAACACCGGAACTTCTCATTGGAAGAGGCGTAGAAGTTACCATGAGAGAATTGACCGGAGACTTCTCTAAACAATACATCAAGCTCAGATTTGAAATTGATAATGTGGCAGGAAATGTGGCAAACACTAAATTCACAGGTCATAAAACCACTACAGATTACGTTAGAAGTATGATTAGAAGAGGAACTTCAAGAATCGACGCTTCCGCAATCGTAAAAACCAAAGATGATCGTAAATTAAAATTACACGTTTTAGCTGTAACCACAAGAAGAGCTAAATCTTCCCAACAAAGATACATGAGAAAAACAATTGAAGATTTGCTTGTTGAAGCAGCTGCTGAAAGATCATTTGATGATTTGGTACAGGTTTGTGTAAACGGTAAATTGGCATCTGAAATTTACCACAATGCTAAAAAAATATACCCTCTCAAAAGAGTGGAAATCATTAAAAGTAAAGTAATCAAATAGGATTACTTTTCTAATTTCTTTTTTTCTTAATTCAGAATTATTCTTATTTCTTTCGAATTTTATTATTTCTTCAAAAAATAGTCATTAATTTTGTATAGTATTATTATATATGTAAATTATTATATATGTAAATTATATAATATGATATTCTTTTAATTATTTTTTTCATTTTGATAATGTTTTTATATTATTTTAAACAAAATACATGTATTGATGTAGTTGGGGAGATTGTAAATGGAAACGATTATGATAAACTGGGCTTATGTAATAATCTTATTTATTTTAGGTTTTATAACCTATTCCAGAAAATCCCTTGATTTTTTCGGCTCACTGGTTATGGTGGTTATGGGAATCGTAATCATATTCTCAGCAGGAGCCAATTGGCTGTTATTGATCATACTGTTCCTTGTTTTATCCTTGCTCGCTACAAAATATTCAAAAAAATATAAAATGTCCCTGGGGGAATTCGAGGGGAGAAGAACATCCAAAAATGTCATATCCAATGGGGTTGTCGCATGTTTCATGGCAGCATTCGGAGGATACTATCTGCCGTTTGTTGGAGGGTTTATAGGGGCGATTGCAACAGCAACCGCCGATACGTTGGCTTCCGAAATAGGAGTATTGGATCCTCATCCTCGCTTAATAACCACTTTCCAGAAAGTTGATCCGGGTACAAACGGCGCAGTGTCAGCTCTGGGAACCAGTGTTGGAATTCTTGGCGCAGCCATTATAGGTATCGCGGCATTTTTGTTTGGAATCATTTTAAATCCCATATCAGCGATAGTTGTTTCAATCATTTCAGGAACTGTGGGTTGTTTTATGGACAGCATTCTTGGGGCATTATTCGAAAATCGCCATCTGATTACAAATGAACATGTAAACCTGATTGCAACAATAGTCGGTGCGATTGTAGGGATTTTGTTCATTTAATCTTTTTTGTTTGCAACATTTCATTTTATGATTTTACATTGATTAATTTTATTCATTTTTTCTGAACAATTTTTTATAATGATAAATTTATTTAGGTATAACTAATAAATATTGTTGGATTTTTTTGATGAATTAGCAAATTCAGATAATAAGTTAAACACAATGTTTATATATTTGTAATATAATATATATTTACGCTATATAATTTTTTAGAATAGTATGGTAAAAAAAAATTTAAATGTTGAATAAATTAACAATTTTGGCGATTGATATGCGTATCCGAACTGAAATTATATTAATAATTGCCATTTTATTTATGGCAATAATAGGAGGGGTATCAGCTAATGACGACAGTCAGTCCAGCGATGTTGTTAGCATTGCGGATGACAGCTCATTAGTTGACCTAAAGGTAAATGATGCTGCCGATGAGACGGCAGCAAGCAATGAATCAACTTTATCAACAAGTGATTCTGTAATCGAAGAAGATTCAGCTGAAACGGACGAAGTTGCTGATGCCGTTTCGGTTTCAGATTCTAATGACATAGCCGAAGTAAAGGATACTAAGGCTGGTTCAAACAATAATAATGTTTTGGGTGCTTCTGCAGATCAGGACATGTTGGGAGCAACTCTTATAAGCTTACAAGATGCCATTGATGGAACTACTGCAGGTGGTACTTTAAACGTAGCACAAGATTATACTGTGGGCACTAATACTGCAGAGTATGCTAGAATTGTAATAAATAAAGACATTACAATTCGTGGAAGAACTGGAACTGGTTATTATGCTCAAGATATAGACCGTACATTCGATGCTAACGGTCGTGGAACAATAATTGAAATTACAGGTACTCGAACTGTTACATTTAGACATATCATATTCGCAAATGCGGGTACCGGACAAAATGAAGGGGGAGCCGTAATAGTCGATGCAGGTTCTACAGTAATATTTGAATATTGTCAATTCATAGATAACTCTCATAACGGTAATGGGGGTGCAGTATCTATAAATGGCGGAGGCACTGTTACTTTCACAAACTGTGAATTTAGCGGTAACCATGCAAGTGGTGACGGTGGTGCAGTCTATGCAGCTGGATATAACCAGAACACTCAACTAAATACTCAGTTAACATTCTCTGACTGTACTTTTGACAAGAATACTGCAGACGGAGACGGTGCAGCGATATCATCTACTGAATCCGCAGCAAATTACAAAGGTCTTTCTTGTTCCGTTACCAATTGTGAGTTTACAAATAATGCGGCTAAAGGTGATGCTGCAGTTTACTTGGCTTTCCGCACAGTTACATTGACTCAATGTGATTTTGAAAATAATACTGGTTATACAAACGGTGGTGCTGTTTATATCAGTGCAAACAATGCTTTAAATATTGCCAATTCCAATTTCATAAATAACAAGGCAACAAGTACCGCTGCGAATTATGAAGGTAAAGGTGGAGCAATCAGAATATCTTCCGCAGCAAGTTTAACACTCAATAACTGTTTATTCGAAAATAATGCAGCAATGTTTGGTGGAGCAGTTTATACTCCAGTTACAACCACATTCATCAATTCAAGATTCCGTGACAATATTGGAACTTCCAATGGTGGTGCTGTTTATAACGATGCAAGCAATTCTGTCTTCAGAAATAATTGTGAATTCACCAGAAACGAAGCTACCGACGGAGGGGCTATTTATTTAACAGATTCCTCAAACAACATTCAGGTTACAGACTGTCAGTTCACAGATAACGAAGCAATGAATGATGGTGGAGCCATAATGGGAGCTTCCAATATAAACAATCTCCAGATTACAACTTCCACATTCACAGGCAACCGTGCAGACAGTGATGGAGGAGCAATTTCACTTGGTCAAAACTCAAACTATTTCACTGTAAACAATTGTGATTTCTCAAGCAATCACGCTACACGTTACGGAGGTTGCATCTTCTTTGAAAGCAGTGGAGAACATATAAATATTTACGATACAGATTTCAATGACAACTTCGCTTCATCCGGTGGAGTAATGCTTTTATACTCTTCAGCAGGCGACTTGACTTATGCTGATGTAAATATACTTAGATGTAATTTCATCGATAACAATTGTACTTCTACTGACGTTCGTTACGGTGGAAGTGCTTTAGGTTTCAACTGGGCGCATGATGTCCTTATTCAAAACTGTAAATTCGACGGTAACAACGCATCAAGTTCCAACGGTGCGGTCATGTTGGATTACTGTTACGATTTCGATGTTAATAATTGTAATTTCACCAATAACTATGCAGGAAGATTCGGTGGAGCATTTTATGTATACAATGCAATTCCTACATCCTATGCAAATGTTAGTTTTGCAAACTGTAAATTCGACAAAAACACAGCAATCAGATCAGGTGGAGCTATTGCAACCACACTCTTCAGTGTTGCAGATAACACAGGAAGAATTTACAGGGACTGGAAAATAATCGACTGTGAATTTACCAATAACCAAGCAACATTATCCGGTGGAGCATTATACCTTCCATGGGCTACCGGTTTGACAATTAACAACATTCCATTCATAAATAATACTGCTGGAGATACCGGTGCAATGTACTGGAGTGGAAATAAATTGGCACTCACTAGCGTTAACTTCACAAACAACAAGGCTACTTCAGGTGATGCAGGAGCATTATACCTCGGTGCTGGAAACAATTCAATTACAGAAGTTTCACTAGTCGACGCAGTTAACTTCATAAGCAACTCTGCAAACGCCAATGGTGGTGCTGTTGCAGGTGTGGCTTCAAATGTAAACATTATTAATGATAAATTTGATGATAACACTGCTGGAGGTAACGGCGGTGCAATCTACTGGAATGGCGGATCTAATGTGAACATTGCCAGCGATAATTTCACTGATAACAATGCAACCAATGCTGGAGCTATAGGCATTTATGGAACTGTAAATGCAAACATTCACGATTCCAAATTTGAAAATAACAATGCAATCGAAAGTGCAGGGGCCATATGGTTCAACAGCAGGGATGGAAGCATCTACTCATGTGACTTTACTAATAACATTGCAGGTGCTGATGCTGGTGCAATCATGTTAGCTTCTACTGGTCAAACTGTTCAAGATTGTACATTTACAAGTAATAGTGCTGGTGGTAAAGGTGGTGCAATATATGATATTGGTGTTGCTGCTAACAATGCTAACTTTATAAAAGATTCTACCTTTGTCCAAAACCAAGCTTATGATGGTGGTGCAGTATACCTCACTGATGGTAAAGATACCCAAATATATAATAGTACATTTACAGGCAACATTGCTTCCCATAATGGTGGAGCAGCATATATCACTGTAGATGGAATTCATTATGTTGACTATGACCTATTTAAGCATACTGGTATTTATGATGAAACTAGTGAAAGGGTAACATGGAATAAAGAAGGTAGAGATTATGTTTACTCATCATTATTCCAAAACAACATTGACTACTTTATGAATGTAACCAATGTGGTAGATGGTTTGACTGCAGTAATTACAGTCACTGTACCTACTGATGCAAGTAAATCCAGAAACGGTAAAGTCAGATTTGAAGTAAGTTATACCAATTCAACTGGAACATACATAACCGTTTATGAGTTGGATAACTTTGACGGAAGTGGAATTGTCACTCTAAACTTACCTAGTTCTGATGTTGGACACTATGATGTTGTCGTTAGTTTTTCAGAAAACACCTACTTGCGCAAACAGTTCAATGTATCATACGACATTGTAGACCCAAGAGGGGACTTTGAAATCCTTCAATCATTAGTCAACAACGCAATCATTAACAATTTCACAGAACTTACCTTGAAAAGAAGTTACACATTCACACCTGGAGATGCTGAAAATCCATTGGATTTCGATTGGTTGGAAATTGAAGTGAATGCTCCATTAATCATTAACGGTAATGGATGGACAATCGATTCATTAGGCTTCTGCAGAATATTCAATATAACTTCAGAAAATGTCGTCATTAAAAACTTGAAATTAATTAACGGTAATAATGCTACTGATGGTGGTGCAATCTACTGGAGCGGAAGCAACGGTACTGTTGACAATGTTTATTTCCTGAATAACACAGCTAAAAGTGACGGTGGTGCTATTTACTTCGATTCATTGGCTGTTGGTTGTAAAGTTATTAACTCTACATTCGAAAACAACACTGCTGGCGATGACGGTGGTGCTATCGATTGGAATGCAACAACCGGTGTTTTAAACGGCACAACATTCATCAACAACAAAGCCGGTGACAACGGTGGTGCATTATGCAGAGAAGAAAACGCAGCTGGAGGATATGGTTATAACAACATATTCTACAATAACACCGCATACCAGGGTGGTGCTATCGCATGGATGAAATCAGAAAACATCAACATTAACCATTACACTTTCGTTGACAATGCAGCGGAAGTAAGCGGTGGAGCTATCTATGTAGGTGAAGGCAGTGGAAACTGTATTGTGTCCAACTCATATTTCGAAGGAAACAATGTAACAAGCACTGATGATGGTCATGGTGGTGCTATTGAATGGTATGCACAATCAGGTGCCGTCTTCACATCAACATTCAACGATAACCATGCATACAAAGGTGGTGCAATATTCGTAGGACGCACTTCAGGAGACATCAACATTACAGATTCAATATTTGAAAATAACACAGCTGTTTCCAACGGTGGCGCAATCGATGTAAACGCTTCATCAGTTATCATTACTGGATCCACCTTAACAGGAAACACAGCTCAAAACGGTGGTGCGATATACGTTGGAGGTTCAGGTGAGCACAATTCAGTAACCTCATGTACATTCACAAACAACAACGCTACCGGCAATGGTGGTGCAATTGATTGGGCTGCATCTAATGGAAATATTTTAAATTCAAAATTCGAATACAACAATGCTGAAAATGGTGGTGCTGTCTATATTGGTGGTTCTGCTGAGGCAGGAAGTATAATTGGCTCTGTATTCAATTTCAACCATGCTAGTGAAAATGGTGGTGCTGTTGACTGGAATTCCACTATCGGCAGATTGATTAACTCAACTTTCTATAACAATACTGCTAAGTTTGGTGGTGCTGCATATAGGGGTGCTAACTCAACTGGCGGTTTCGGATAC
>NZ_JAFQXT010000029.1 GCF_017406825.1 Methanobrevibacter sp. | reverse complement strand
ACTTCCAATACATCTAATTGCTCGCAAATTGCCCTAACACCTAGGATTTCGCTTACATTAGGTTGGCTTCTTCCATCATCGCCTGAAATCAGTTCCTTGATGTAAAGTCCACCTTCTGTTTTGATCTTCATGCTGAATGTCCTATCGTCTATTATTTCATATGACAAGTCAAGCACATGCTTAACTCGAACCATGTCGGTTCTTCTTCTCAAAACCCTGATTGGTGTTTGCTGATTGATTTCGCCAAGATTCAATAATTCTTTCATTTTATCCTCATCAAATGGCTCATCACATTTGACGAGTGCATTATAAACCTTATAAGTATCAGGAGAGGATTGCTTTATTTCGGCTTTTCTCGGCCTTTCGCATAATTTCAAATTATGATAAGCGGTTTTGCCTTCATTTATTTCATTGATTTCCGCTTCAAGCTTTGCCAAATCAATGTTTCTTATTTTCGGCTCCTTGATTTCCAAAACAAAAGGCCTTCCTGAGCCGAGCATCAATACATCGATGTCTTCTCTTCCGGCTCCGTGGAACTTGGCTTCGCGTCCCTTTGTCAGTTTCAGGAAATGTTCGGAAATTAACTCTTCAACTGATTCGGGGTATTGTTTTCCTGTGAAATTGCACTCTTCACAGCCCCTGCCTTTGCATTTGCTGCAAGGCCATTTGGTTTGGGGAATGCCTCTCTTATATTTGTTGTATTTTCCTTCAATGTAGAGAGGATTAATCTGAATTCTGACCTTAGGTTCGCCGGTCAAATCAATGTTGAAGACAATGTCCTGCCTTTCGAATTCCGCTTCCTTATCGTATCGCTGCCAGATTCCTAGACCTATTAATCTGTTGACTTCTTTTTTAATGGTTTCAACGGTTAAATCGAATTTTTCGGAAAGTTCCTCATCCCTTTTTTGAATATCCTTGGGGATTTGGGAACCTACAAGGAAGGTTTCGAATTCAATTCCCAGCTGGCCGATTTTGTCATCTATCTTTTTGTATAAATCCTCATCCAGTTTATCGAATAGGTTATCGCAGATTACACAATCGGCATTATCCAAATTAATATTTAACTCATCACATACCTTATCGGCGCGTTCAATATTGTTGGTGCCTTCTATTGTTTTAGATAGTTTGCGTCCAAGACAATGCTTGCATATCCTGCCGTCGGTTTCCTTTAAAATATCTTCAGCTAATTTCATGTTATCTTTGCATAAATTGGCCCATCATACGGTTCATGGACCCTCCTCTTAAACGACCGCCACGTTTTCCAATTCCTTTCATTGTCTTTTTGGTGTTGTTATAATATTTCAGCAATTCCCTGACTTCACTTTCATCGACACCGGACCCCCGGGCGATTCTTCTGATACGGGACTGCTTTATGATTTTCGGATTCAGCATTTCCTCTTCGGTCATTGAGGACATCATGATTTTATATGAGTTAAGCTTATCCTCTGTCATTTTGGAGGCTTCTTTAGTAATCTTGTTTCCCATACCAGGAATCATGTTGAGGACCTGCTGCATCGGACCCATGCTGTTCATCATTTCAAACTGGTTTTTCATGTCCATCAGGGTGAATTTGCCGCTCAGCATGTTGTTCATGGTTTTTTCCGCAATGTCCTCGTCTATATTCTCTTCGGCTTTTTCAATGAGGGATTTGATGTCTCCCATTCCGAGAAGTCTGGAAATAAACCTTTCAGGGTCGAATATTTCAAAGTCGTCCACCCTCTCACCGGTACCTATGAACTTGATTGGAGCACCTGTTTCTGCAACGGCAGACATTGCGCCCCCTCCTTTTGCTGAACCGTCAAGTTTTGTAATTATGATTGAACCTATGTCAGTTGCCTGTGAAAATGCTTTTGCCTGCTCTCCGGCTTGCTGACCGATGGTTCCGTCAATTACGAGGATTGCTTCATTAGGATTGATGATGTTGTCCAGCTCATCCATCTCAGCAATTAAATCGGATTCGTCCTTGTGCCTTCCTGCAGTATCGAAAATGATAACTTTCCTGTTTTTAAATTCCTTCAGACCTTTTTCGGCCAAGTCAAGCGCATCCTTGTTATTCGGATCACCGTATAACGGCACGTCCATCTCTTCTGTCAGCTGCCTTAACTGCTCGTAAGCGGCCGGCCTCCATGTGTCTGTACATACCACAGCAGGGTTGAAACCCTTTTTCTGCAGATATCTGCACAGTTTACCGATTGTTGTGGTTTTACCTGAACCCTGAAGACCAAGGAACAGTATCTTATAAGGCCTTTCATTGATGTCAAGGGTTGCGGCTTCACTGCCTAAAAGACTGACCATCTCCTCATAAATAATGGTTATGACGTGTTCCCTTGGAGTAATTCCCTTTGGAGGTTCCTCTTCAAGAGCACGGGACTCTATTTTTTTTGATAAATCTAAAACTAATTTAATATTAACGTCAGATTGAATTAAAGCACGTTGTATGTCTTTTACAACTTCTTTTATTGTCTTTTTATCAATTACAGACATCCCTACTAATTTCTTCATCGTATTAGTAAGATTTTCTCCTAAATTTCCAAGCATGTTAATCACTTCATTAGAAAACTTAATTATTATATTACAATATATTTATATTTATCAAGTTTTAATAATTTTCGTGTGAGTACTATGTTAGAAGAAGTAATAAAATCATTAGAAGCGTCCCCAATTGTTAAGAAAGGAGATTACAACTACTTTGTTAATCCAATAAGTGATGGTGTTCCGGCAATGGACCCGTTACTGCTTAGGGAACTGGCACTTGCCGTTCACAAGTATGCTGATTTAAATATCGATAAAATCGTGGCCGTTGAAGCTATGGGAATACACCTTGCAACCGCACTTTCCCTTGCAACAGACATTCCGTTTGTTGTAATCCGCAAAAGGCAGTATGGCCTACCCGGCGAAACAGAAGTCTATCAAAAAACAGGCTACGGCTCATCCAACCTTTACGTCAATGACCTGCATGAAGGCGAAAGGATCCTGCTCATCGATGATGTCGTAAGCACAGGCGGAACATTAGTGGCATTAATCAGAACCTTAGAGGACATGGGCCTGGATTTGAAATCCGTTGTAGCAATCATTGATAAAGGCGACGGTAAGGAGATTGTCAAAAGAGAAACCGGCGTTGACGTATTATCCATTGTTAAGCTGGACGTGATTGATGGAAAGGTAGTTATCGAAAGCACTATTGAAGATTAAAATGTCAATGTATGATATGGATTTGGACAGGGTAATCCGCAAGATCAATTCGCTCGATGCAAAAACGGTCGGACTGCAATTTCCTGAAGGTCTTAAAACACAGGCGACAAAAATAGCTAAAGCCATTGAACAGGAAACCGATTCCATTGTTGTAATCTCAGGCGATCCATGTTTTGGAGCCTGTGACGTCAGCGACTGGAAGATGAAGGGTTCTGTGGATTTAATCGTTCACTATGGCCACACCCCTCTCCCATTAAAATATGAAGTGCCCACATTATTCATTGAAGCATACTCGAATATTGACATTAAAAAAGATCTCGAAAAATGCTTGAATGAGCTGAAAAACTCATCAAAGATCGGACTTGTAACCACAACGCAGCACCTGCATCTTTTAAATGAAACAAAAGACTTCCTGGAAGACAACGGCAAGGAAGTCATATTGGGTTCTTCACCGTCAACCCGCAAGGGACAGGTTTTGGGCTGTAATTTCTCATCCATTAAAGACCTTGAGGCTGACGTTATACTATTCATCGGAAGCGGAAACTTCCACCCGCTGGGAATCAAACTATTCTCCAATACACCAGTGCTGGCTCTCGACCCGTATAACTCAGAAATCAGAAATATGGATGAGTTTGCCGATAGGATTTTAAGGATACGATTTGCAAGAATTACAAAGGCAAGAAGCGCGAAAAAATGGGGCATTCTAGTATCGTCTAAGGAAGGCCAGTACCGCATGACTCTTGCAAAGGAGATTAAAAAAATACTTGAAGACGCAAAAATGGAAAGCTATATTATTCTGGTGGATAATGTATCGCCGGATGCATTGCTTCCTTATCTTGAATTGGATGCGTTTGTCGTCAGCGCATGTCCAAGAATAGCCATTGATGATTCTCAAATGTATAAAAAACCATTATTAACACCGCAGGAACTGGAAATTGTTTTAAACAAAAGGGAATGGGAAAATTACCAATTGGATGAGATTTTATTCCATGAACGTTATAAATAGTTTTAAATATAAACATCAATAATAATTATAATATTAAAGAAATTTTGATATTTTTGGTGATTTTAATATGAGTATAGAAGACGAAAAAATTGTAATGCCTGGAGATAAACTGGGAATAATCGAGCAATATCTTCCGGGAGACGGTACTTTTGACGATAATGGTGACATTAAATCAGCAGTACTGGGTAATGTTAAAATTAATCAAAAAAAGAAGGTTATTTCTGTTGTGTCAGATGCCAAACCTGCCCTTTTAAAAGTGGGAGATACTGTCTATGGTCAGATAACTGATATCAAACCTCAAAGGGCGAACGTTAAAATTGACTGCATGAAAGATAATGGCAGACCGCTAGCTTTGCCTTACATGGGAGCTATTCACATTTCACAAGCAAATAAAGATTATTTAGAAAAATTATCAGATGCTTTTAGAATTGGAGACATTATCCAAGCGAAAGTAGTTAAAATAACTGGAGATAATGTTGATTTAGGAACTGTTGATGATGACTGTGGAGTCCTAAAGGCAATGTGTACCCGCTGCAGAGACTATATGCATACTACACAAAAGGAAAATGAACTTCAGTGCAATACATGTAACAAAAAAGAAAGACGTAAAGTCTCTAAAAACTATGTTAATGATTAATTAAGGTTGATAAAATGGAAAATTTTGAAATTATTGAAGACAAAACTTTAGAACTCACTTTTGTTGTAAAAGATGAAAGCCACGGAGTTTGTAACGCTTTAAGACATATTTTAATGCAAGATCCGGATGTCGAATATGCAGTTTACAACATTGACCACCCTCTTACTGGAAAACCTGAAATGACCATTAAAACAAAAAGAGGTAAAAGACCTAGAAATGCATTAAAAAAAGCTGCTGAAGAACTCCAAAAAGAAAGTTCAGAATTAAAAAAACTTATTGATGAAGCTTTATAGCTTCAAAATTTTATTTTTATGTGATTTAATGGCAAAATATAAAAATCCTTCACTTACCTGCGACGTTTTTATTTATGATGATGATTTTAATTTTATTCTGATTAAAAGAAAAAATGATCCCTATAAGGACTATTGGGCGTTGCCTGGAGGATTTGTTGAATATGGTGAAAGTGTAGAAACAGCAGCAATACGAGAGGCGAAAGAAGAAACAAACATTGATGTTGAACTCGAAGAATTGGTTAATGTTTATTCCACTCCAGACAGAGACCCAAGAAGGCACACTGTAACCGTTGCATATACTGCCAAAGGAGATTTGACAACAAAAAGGGCCGATAGCGATGCAAAAGATATTGGCATTTTTAATGTTGATGAACTGGATAAAGACAAAATTGCTTTTGACCATGCAATAATAATTGACGATTGTTTAAAAAAAGTTAAAAAGTAGATTTTTAAGTTATATTTAAATAAGTTATAATCTATAATAAAGAATAAAAAGGAGATTAAAATGGAATTTTGTCCAAAATGTGGAGCAATGATACTTCCTAGCAATGGCGAATTAAAATGCAATTCCTGCGGAGAAGTTATTGAAATAGAAAATAAGGAATCATTCAAAATTTCAAGGAAAATCAAAGCAGAAGAAAATGTAAAAATGCTTGGTGAAGATGTAGATGTGCTCCCAACCACAACTGAAACCTGTCCTGAATGTGGACATGATAAAGCTGTTTATAAATTACTACAAACTCGAAGTGCGGATGAAGCTCCTACAAGAATATTTACATGCACAAAATGTAAACATACTTGGAGAGCATATGACTAAGAGGTTTGCTTATGAAAGACTCTAAGGAAAAAGAGCATAGAATTTCTAATTTAAAGGAAATGATTAACAACATCAAAGAAAGTGAAGAAATCAGATTGGATGATGGAATTCCTGAAGATGATGAGTTGATCAACTATCTCAATGACGATTCCGATGATTATGTGGAATTAGAAATTGATGATGAATTCATCTATCGACCAGGTGACGACAACATCCCTCCGGTTAATTTAGAGGAATCAGACCCGATTGATGAAGAATTCATAATAAAAACCCCGAAAGTTAAAGAAACTGATGAGGATAATGAAGAAGACTTAGGTGAAGACATAGTCGGTGAGATAAGCGAAAACTTTGACAATGTCATTAATGCGAAAATTGGCGGCAAACCTATTCTGGCCATTGCAAGTACCGTTCTAGGCATCATACTGATAGCAGTATCCATTTTTATCTTTTCTTCACGTGCTGACAGAGTTATCGATAATGTCGTTTCAGGAGAAACCAGCTTTATATTTATCATATTCCTCGCTATTGGTGCGTTGCTTGTATTTTATGGTTTGTACAGGCTGTTGAACATTAAAAATCCGATTGACAATCTAACCAATAAGATAGATACAATTGAAGATGATGACGACGACCAAAAAAATACACCAAAAAAGAAAATTGAAAAACCATCCCCGAAAATTATACCAAAAAGCGAGATTCCATTAGATAAAGACGCCTACAAAATAGGCGAATTCAATATGGAAGAAATAAGAAAATCTCTTAAAAAACCTACTGATTCTAAAAAGAAAGCAAAGATTGAAGAGGATCTCAATGACATTCCGCCTGCAAAAGTGAAATCAGTGAAAAAAACCGCTGAAGAAATCGAGCATGACCAGGTTATTCTTGATAGCGAGTCTATTGATGAGATCTTTGCTGAAGTGGAAGATTTAGAAGAATTGCCGATTATTTCTATCGATTCGAAAGATAAAGATGAATAATGATTTTTATTATGGGCCTGTGGTCTAGTCAGGAATGACGTAGGACTTCGGATCCTGAGGTCGGGGGTTCAAATCCCTCCAGGTCCGCTTATTTTTTTACCCTTACAACGGCTTCCTTGAAAAACTCAGGTATCAGTGACCTGTACATGGGACTTTTGAACAGCATGTTGATGTCGCTGTCGATGATGTAGGTGTAGCATGAATCGTCTTCCGCCCTCATTCCACGTCCGTATGCCTGCATTAATGTCATGACGGTCTTATATGCATACCATTTCTTATCCCTTTTCATTCTCATGTTGACCTGCTTGTCGCCAAGGTACGGGAATGGTATTTTATAGATTATCTGGAATCTGCATTTATCGTAAGGCAAATCCACCCCTTCACTCATTGATGGGGAAACCAATACCAACGGATTTTCATCCTTTTCGAAGAAATTGAGAACCTGTTCCCGGTTTTTGGAATTGTGGGATACCAGTCTTGAATTGTTCAGATTGTTGGTGATGAACTGCTGGCATTTGTAGCTGTGAGTGTGGATTAAACCCTTATCCCCTTCATGTTTCTTTAGAATCTCCTGCAGAATAGGGATTGTCTTCGGAGCGGTTTTTTTAATCCTGTTTGCTGACATCTTTCCTGCAAGGTCAAGTATTATCGGCCTTTTTTCCTTTGTGAACGGGCTGTCGACTTTGATATGATAAACCTCATTGGGATTCAGGCCCAGCCACTGGGAAAACATTTTATGCGAAAGAATTGTCGCGCTCATGAATATGACTACATCGCCATATTTCAGCAGGTTGTTTTTGGCATAGCGGTGAACCCTCAGCGGCTTGAATACGACGCTTGTCTCGTCGGTGTCGATGACCCAATTTTTAGGTTCCGTTTCAAGATTGATTTTTAGGGTTTTGAGCCTGGAAATTGTTGACCTTATTCTGTCGGCCTTATTTTTGCTGATGTCCTTCAAATCGATCTCCTCATAGGATTGCCTGATTGCATCAACTTCCATTATCCAGTCTTCGAGTTCCCCGTCTTTCAGGATTGAGTCTGACATGATCTTGCTAATGTCCTTTTCAAGCGTCCTGTTATACAGTGTGACCTCCATTGTTGACATCAGCTTGTTTTCTATGTTGTGGGCTTCGTCGAGAATCAGCAGCGAACGGGTCCCGAAGTGTTTTACGTAATTCAGCTCCACAATCGCATAATCATAGTTCATCAGCGTGATTGGAGAGTTGATTGCATTGGATTTCTGATTCCAGTAATGACAGTGATTGTCGGACTGGTAAAATACTGCCCCTCCAAAGGAATCCTCAAATGCGAATTCTGCATCCAATGTTGGATTTTTGGCAACGCCGTAGGGGCAGAAAAATTTGCTTGATGTCGGTGTAGTTTTACATGCCCCCATGTCGCATGTTGTTTCGAGATTATCATGCAGACAGGCGAAGTTTCCCCTTCCCTTGACTAACGGGAAACTGAATTCATCGCAGTACTGGGATTGCAGTTGCTTGGTCATTGTAAGGATATATGCGGATTCATACATCTTTGCAAGGGTTGTTGCAATGGCCGATTTGCCTGTTCCGGTTCCTGCTTCCAGAATGATATATTTATATCCTTTTTTGATGGCGTCGTTGATATCCTGAATAATGTCCAATTGACCTAATCTAGGCTCCTTAAACGGGAAATTGACAATGATTTCATCATCAATATGAGGATATATTTCCTTCAGATATGCTGCGGTTCCCTCATCCTGCTGGAAATCGTCGACAGAATAAACCTCTGGAATTTCATCATCCAAAATGGATTTTGTTCTGGGCTTGGAAAAACTAAACAGATTAGTTGGTCCGCTAGATTCCTTTTTACCATATTTTCCACAGGTACAATTGCTTTTAAGCATTCCACAATTTGGACAAAACAACGAATTAGACATTAAAAATATATTAGTTATGTAATACTATAAATAATTAGTAGACAAGTTTATTTCAAAATTATATCTAATTTGTAAAAGTGATTATATGGCTGAAAAAGGAAAATTAATCGGAATTGGTGTGGGACCTGGAGATACAGAATTATTAACATTGAAAGCGGTAAAAACCTTAAAAAGCGTCCCTGTAGTGTTTTCACCAAAATCCTCAAAGGAAAAGGAAAGTATCGCATTATCAATCGTTAAACCAATACTTGAAGAAAGAAAGGATTACAAAAGATTGATGCTTGTGGAACCTATTTTTCCAATGATTGAAGATAAAAAGGAACTTGAAAAGATATGGGACAGCGCATCAGAGCTAATTGCCCAATATCTTGATACAGGAAGAGACGTTGCATTCATAACTCTCGGAGACCCTTCCATTTTTAGTACTTACTCATATGTTCAGAAAAGATTGATTGACAGATATGAAATTGAAACAATCCCTGGAATCACCTCTTTTACCGCATGTGCTGCAGCTAGAAACAAAGCGCTTGTGGAACAGAATGACATTTTAAGCGTCATTCCTAAAATCGATGATAGGTTGGGGGAAGTTCTGGATTACAGTGATTCAATTGTACTTATGAAAGCCTCCAGAAATACATCTGAGTTGGAAGCAACAATCGAAGAAAAAAATAGGCCTAAAGAAATTTATTCCGTTCAGAACTGCACACGTGAAAATGAAAAAATAATTGAAGGATTTTCCAATGAAAAGCCTTACCTTACAACAACCATTATAAAGTTCAGCGATGACTAGTATGATTTGACGTTTTTGGGTTCGATTTCAAAAACGCACCTTTCATCACCCATTGTGTAACACTGGGTTTCTATTACGCTGACCGGTAAATTAAAGAATTCTGTGAAAAGGCCTTCAAATATCCCAGTGTCTAAAAAGCATGCCGGTTTGCCTGTCTTAGGCAGCAGTTTGCATTCGAAACAATCCTGAGTGGTTATCTTAATGGTTTGACCTATCTTGAAGGTGAGCCTTCCCAATCCTTTTCTTTGCCAGAAATCGGAAATGTTTTCCATGAAGATATCCAAATCGTCGTTGTAAAGTTTTTCAAAGATGGATTTTCCTATGCTGTTTCCGGTTGATTGCAAAATAGGATCGATATTCACCCCTTCCTGAATAAGCATTGCTTTTAAAGTGTGGAACAGTAATGTTGAGAATTCCTCATCATCCTCGATTAGATTTTTAACGAGGTAGTCGGATTGTGTTTCTTCAATCTGTTTCGGTTCGGATATGTTTACGGAACCCAAATATTTCGAATTTATATAAAAGATCTTTTTCCTGTTGTCCACGGGATGGACCCTGTAGGATATGATTCCCTTTTCTCTCAAGCCTTTTAGATGAACAGAAACTGTGGATTTTGATTTTCCTGTGTTTGTGACGATTTCATCAAATTCCATCTCAGTATCTCTTAACATTTCAAGAATTGTCAGCTTTACAGGACTTTTTACAACATTGACGCCAATGTTTTCGTTGAAATTTGAAAAGATTTGTATCGGTTTTTGTTCACTCATCTTATTAACCCCTCAATCTATATAATGATTTTTAATATTGTTGATTAATAAAGTTAACTATCAATTAAAAATTGTTCAAAATAACAATAAAATTTAAAAGGAATAAACAGTTGTAGAAATAAATAAAATAAAAAATACGAACTGTTCGTTTAAAACAAAATAAATAGCTCATTTGCTTTTCGCACTAAAACATTCTGAAGCGAATTATATCCCGAATAATTTTTTTGCATTTTCAGTGGTGATTGAAGCAACTTCATCCTCTTTCATGTCCAACTCTTCGGCTATTTTTCTCATTATATACTTTAAGTTTAGTGAAGTATTCGCTTGACCGCGCTTTTCTTCCGGAGCCAAATATGGCGAATCCGTTTCAACAAGCATATGGCTGATGCCTATCTCTTTTACCGTTCTGCTTATTTTCTTGTTGTTGGTGTGGGTGACCGGCCCACCAACACCGATATAGAAACCTAATTTAACAAATTCCCGAGCCATTTCCGCTGAGCCCTGATAGCAATGCATAGATCCCGCCACATTATGCTTTTTCAATATATCAAACGTGTCCTGCAGGGATTTTCTGGAATGCACAATTACAGGCAGGCCATGTTTGTGTGCAAGATTTAACATTTTTTCAAACAATTCCATTTGCTTGTCCTTATTGTCCTTTGTATGGTAATAGTCAAGCCCTATCTCGCCTACCGCGATTACATTTTCATTATTGAGCTGCATGTCCAATAAGAGAATGTCTTCATCCGTTACCTCATCTGCAAAAGAATAGAAATATCCCAGTGCGGCATGGACATTTTCATATTTACCTGATAATTCCAACACTTCCCGATTGCTTAAAGGATCAGTACCATTCAATATTAAATGGATATCGTTTTTTGCAGCTGTTCTTATTATTTCCTCTGCATTTTCCATTTCACTATAATAAATGTGACAGTGCGTATCGATTATCATTGAAAACCCCATAAGATTTTTGCATTAAGTTTTTATCTTAACAACATCAATTATAATATAAATACATAAGATTAAATTAATTTTTTGGTGAGCGAATATGGATGAAAAGTTTTCAAGAACAGAAATGTTGATTGGAAATGAAGGAATGGAAAAATTGAATGACGCCAAAGTCGCAATTTTCGGTCTTGGAGGTGTGGGTTCTTTCGTTTGTGAAGGACTTGCCAGAAGCGGAATTGGAAATTTCATCTTAGTGGACTATGACAGGATAGATGAAAGCAACATCAACAGGCAACTGATTGCAACAGTGAATACAGTCGGGAAATACAAAGTCGATTTGATGAAGGAAAGAATCCTGGAAATCAATCCGGAAGCGAATGTCGAAGTGTATAAGGAATTTTATATGGCGGATTCAGAAATCGACATAATTAACGAAGACCTGTCATATGCCGTTGACTGTGTGGATACCATAATGGCAAAGATTGCAATCATATGCAAATGTGATTCCATTGACGTTCCGGTCATCTCCTCGATGGGAACCGGGAACAAGCTAGACCCCACAATGTTTGAAGTGGCCGACATTTACGAGACTTCAGTGTGCCCGCTTGCCAGAATATTGAAAAAGGATTTTAGAAAGAGAGGGATAGAAAAATTAAAAGTGGTCTATTCCAAGGAACTGCCAATCAACACAAACGATTGTGCTATAAACCAAAAAAATTCCAAATATAAAGTAAAAGGCAGCATTTCTTTTGTACCGTCCGTTGCGGGATTGATAATAGCCGGTGAAGTGATAAAAGATATTGTGAATGATTGAACCGCTCAATATTCATGAGTGGGGCAGTTCAAAAAACGAACGATTTTTATAAAAAGAACACAAAAAGAATACAAACTGTTCGTATAAAACATGTGATATTGTTGTCATGCTTATAGATTTCAAGCACTGAAACTATCTTAAACAACCTATTGGAATAACTTTAACTCCATCTTTTCTTGTATGAGCTATTTCTCCCCCAGTTAAAACTGCTAAAAAACTAGGATTTCTAACTTGGTCATTAGCTTCAATCAATTTATTCACTTTCAGTAAATTTCGAGCTCCTTCCTCTATTTTAGTTTTTCCTAATTTACATTCGATTAATGCATATCTTCCATCGTTGAGATGTACAACACAGTCAACCTCCGTATCGGAATTGTCATGATAATAAGATATTGAACCGCCGAATTTAGAAGTGTAAACACTTAAATCACGAATACACAAGTTTTCAAAAATAAATCCAAATGTTTTTAAACCATCAATTGTATTGAATGCTTCAGGACTCATATCTAAAGAGGCTACAGAAATGGATGGATCAATGAATACTTTTTTATTGCCTGACCTCATTGATGATTTTGATCTAATGTTTGGAGCCCAGCCCCTTAAATCTTCAATGACAAATAATCGTTTCAATGAGTCAACATATGAATAATAAGTGGGCTTGCTAATGTCACCAAAGTTAGCTGAAATATCTGCCATTATTGTAGTGTCCTTAGCTAAAGTAGAATTATTTCTTGCAATAGCTTTTAAAATTACTTTTACCCTATCAGGGTCACGTTTAACACCATCTACATTAGAAATATCACTTTCAACTATATTATCCAGATAATTATAAGCTATTAATAATTTATCTTTATCGCTTTTTTTATTTATGGAATCTGGCCATCCTCCACGGCATGCTGCAAAAATTAAATCATCCATTGTTAAATTGGATTCAATTCCATCAATATCCATATTCGGATTATCAAACAATTCCTCAATAGAAATCTTACCGTTTGATTCTCCACTTTCATATAGACTCATAGGCCTCATTAATAGCCTATGAATTCTGCCAGTCCCAGAATGCATAATTTTAGACTCATCAACTACTGTAGAACCTGTCAATATATATAATCCTTCCCCTTGAAGTTCATCAACACTATTTCTAACACCATCCCACAATATTGGTGCCATCTGCCATTCATCAATAAGTCTAGGTTTTTCACCTTCCAATAATTTGGATGGTTTAATATCTAACCACATCTGATATTCCTCTTGCCTGTCAATATCCTGAAGTTTTAAAACACTTTTTGCATATTGTTCAGCAGTAGTTGTCTTACCACACCATTTGGGACCAACAATAAGCACTGCACCAATAACATTCATCCACTGCTCCAATTCATCATCCAAATATCGGACCATATACTCCATAGAATCATACCATTTAACTATTTTTTGATAATATATTTAACTATTTTTTGATAATATATTTAACTATTTTTTGATAATATATTTAACTATTTTTTGATAATATATTTAACTATTTTTTGATAATATATTTAACTATTTT
>NZ_JAFQXT010000028.1 GCF_017406825.1 Methanobrevibacter sp. | reverse complement strand
ATCCCAGTTCAAATAAGGGTCTATCTTAATAGCTGAAACCTTTAAACCGTAAGACCTTAAAATTCTACCCATAGATGCGGATGTTATCCCTTTACCTATGGAACTCACTACCCCACCTGTTATAATAATATATTTTGTCAGTTAAATCCTCTCCATAAACTATAGTATAATTTTAGTTTTTCATAATATATAAAAATTTTAATCGAATTTGAATATTGCCTGAAAAAGAAATATATTAATATATTAAAATCATTATAGTTTTAATCAACAAAGGTGATAAAATGATTATCGTAAATGCAATATTGCCAGTAAAGGAAGAAAAAAAAGAAGAAGTAATTGAACAGGCTGAAACATTAATCAAGACTTCAAGAACACATGACGGAAACATTTCCTACAACCTGTACCGTGACGTATTGGATGATTCCCTCATCTTTATCGAAAAGTGGGAATCACAGGAAGCGCTGCAGGCTCACATGCAAACACCTGAATTCATCGAATTCGGCAAAAGCATTGAAGAATCCGTTACAGCCCCATTGGACATTAAACTTATTGTCGGCGAAGAGGTTAAAGGAGCATAAACTCCTTTACCTGCTATTTTTCCAGTATCTTAACTTATTAGAAGTGTCCATTGAAGTCTCATCAAACTGAAACTGACCCTCATCACCATAATTTGCAAAGCTGTGGGACTGGACAAAATCAAAGCACGTATCATCAGGTTCCGTCTGGCCGTTGCCCCTTCTGCAGTACATTCCGTGAGCGCTGCCGTAGGGACTTACGCTCCAATATGTGCAGTTCAGGCATATCGCCTCGCCATTGTTGACCATCGAGTCATAGTCCGGCTCCTCATAAAAAGACTGCGTGTCATTGTAATCATCATCAAAGAACTCATAGCATTCGTTGCAGTAATTGTCCTCATCCAGTTCGTTTCCGCATTTCGGACATCTCATATCAATTCCTCCAGAATGAACTCCTTCAGGTGCTTGTCGCAGAAGTCCCACGTATGCTGCCCCTCATCTTCAGCGAAACGGGCCTCAACACCCCTGGACTTTAAGAATTCATAAAAGTCGACATTCTTCTCATAGAGAAAGTCATCCGTGCCGCAGGCCATGTATATCTCCGGAATGTCACCGCAGTTTTCAATCAGGTATTTCGGATCCTTATCGGAATTTTTGACCTCATCCAGATTGCCGAATATTGACTCGTAGAAATCCCTTGCCCTCAAGACATTACTGTCATCAGCGTAATCCATTATCTCCTCAGTAATCAGGGCTGATGAAATCATGCCTATTTTCGAGAAGTTTTCACAATACTTCAGGCCGTTTCTGATTGCGCCATATCCTCCCATTGAAAAGCCAGCAATGAAAGTGTCCTCTCTTTCATGGGATAACGGGAAGATGTTTCTAGTTATGTCAAGGAGTTCCCGGCCTACATACTCCCCATAATATGCATGGGCCGCCTCATTGTCCAGATAGAAACTGTTGTCACCGCACGGAATCACAATAGCTATGCCATGGTCTTCTGCAAACTTCTGGATGGAAGTGTTTGCAAGGACTATGTCATCGCTTCCGTACAGTCCGTGAAGGAAATAGAGTGTCTTATACGGCTTGGGCACTATCTCTTCTGTGTCCTGAAGGAAATGGACGTTGTCCGATGGAAGGATAACGCTGATTGATGTGCGCCTCTGAAGACTTTTCGATTTGACATCCCCTCTAAAAAGCACCATGAAACCACCTAGTTTTCCAGCTCCGTGATGAAGAGAGGGGACTTGTCCACCTCATTTTCGAATCCGCAGTATTCATAGAATCTGACGTTGCGATTTTCACATATTACGACAATTTTCAGATAATCCTTATAGTGAAGCTTAACCCGCTCGACCAGTTCCTTTCCGATTCCCTTTAGCTGATAATCAGGTTTTACAAGAAGATAATGGATATATGCGTTCATTATGCCGTCATCCATTACGCTTATGAGTCCGACAAGTTCCTCCCCATCCCATGCGGTGAAGACCGTGTCGAAATTCCTCATTGCAATCACCAGTTTTTCGGGATATCTGCCCGAAGACCATTCCACTGACAGGAAGAGTTCTTCAAGCTCCTTTTTGCTGAAGTTGTGTGTATTCTTATATGTTATTTCAGGCCTCATTCAAACCACCCTGTATTCTGTCCATTTATTTGAGAAATATCTGTAGATATAGATTGCCGCCCTCACATACCAATCTATGAACATGGCTATCCAGGTTCCGAAAACGCCAATTCCCATCCAATCGGCGATTACATATGAAAGGGCAATTCTGCATGTAAACATTACAATCAAACTGATATACATTACTGATTTTGAATCACCGGCTCCCCTGAATGTTGAAGGCAATGTGAAGGACAGCGGCCAAATCAGGATTGCAAAAATCCCGTGCCATATGACCATTTCACTGGCCATTGCCGCAGTTTGAGGGGATAGGCTGTAGACACTCAGAATGAAAGGCAGCAAGGCAAATATTGCTGCATTGATGATAATGTGTGAAACTATAACAATTATTATGATTTTCTTGTTGTAATACCTTGCCTGCTCATAATCGTTGGCTCCCACACAGTTGGATACTATTGCGGTGAGACCCAGATTGATTGCGAAACCCGGAAGAACCGAAAAAATCCCGATTGCATAACCTACCGAGTTTGCGGCTATTGCCATCGTTCCGAATGTTGAAACAAGGCTTAAAACCAAAACCCTTCCAAGCTGGAACAGCCCGTTTTCAACACCATACGGAATGCCGACCTGCAACACCTTTTTGAGCAGGCCCGTGTCGAACCTGTGATTCAATGTCCTTTTGATGTGAAGCTTGTAGTCCTTTTTGGTAACGCAGTACAATATCAGTACGGCTGCAAGCACCCTTGCAATCACTGTCGGAATGGCCACTCCCCTGACATCCCAGCCGAGGAAATAGATGCATATCGCGTTTCCGACGACATTCAGGATATCGCAGACAAAGAGTATCTTCATCGGGGTTGTGGCGTTATTGGTTGTTCTGAAAATTGCCGCCCCCGCATTATATATGGCCAAAAACGGTATTGAAACCGCCATGAAATACAGGTATACGTCGGCATTTGCCCAGACGTCCGATTCAATCTGTCCAAAAAGCAAGGCTATCAGAAAGTGCCTTGCGAAAATAACCGCGAACATCATGACCGTGGACAGGATTGTGGAAAACCATATCAGCTGGGTTGCCGAATCCTGAGCCTTTTTAATCTGATTGCTTCCCAGGTACTGTCCCGCTACAACTGCTCCTCCCGTTGCAAGTGCTGAAAAAGAAAAAATAAGGAGTTGAACTAAAAAGTCAACTAATGAAACCCCTGAAATTGCCGCCTCGCCTAATGACGCCACCATGATTGAATCTGCGAATCCCACAAAGAATTCCAATGAATATTCAATCAGAAGCGGAATAAACAATGCAAGCAATGCCCTGTTTGAATAGAGATAGTTTTCAGGAGTCTTGAATATATTCATAATTTATCTAATAAAATTGAAAGCTATTTTCGGTTCTTCTTCCGGAACCAGTCCCTCATTCCTGCCGGATTCTATGCATTTCAGGAAAAACGCCATGTTCCTTCCAAGCTGCCTCATGGTAGCAAGACCTTCCGCATCCTGTCTGACTTCCTCGGGAGTGTTTCCATGAACCATATTCCAGTAGAATGATGAAATTATAGGCATCTGTGATATTCCCAGATATTTGTTCATCTGGTCATAGGTTGCGGTTGTTCCTGCACGTCTTGCAGAGCAGATTACTGAAGCGGGTTTATGTTTAAACGCAGCAAGGCCTGTGCCGTGGGAATTGGAATAAAATGCCCTGTCCATGAATGCTGTCATGGCACCTGCAGCTCCCGCATAGTAAACCGGTGTGCCGAAAACAAATCCGTCGGCGTCATATGCTTTTCTGACGAATTCATTGACTACGTCATTATCGAATGCGCATTCTCCATTTTCGCCGCATTTGAAACATGCTGTGCATCCTATTATCGGTTTTGTTCCAATCCAGAATATTTCAGTTTCAATACCTGCCTCATTCAATGTCTTTTCGACATATGTGAGTGCAGTATAAGTGCATCCGTTTTTATTCGGACTTCCATTTACAAGTATTACTTTCATCTTAATAATCTCCGTCAATTAATCTTTGAACAAGGAAATGTCCTGGTCTGAATTCAAGTGAGCCTTTCTTAACTCCTTCCTCATCGAATGATTCGCATTCGTCCCCTTCACGTTCGGAGTCGAATATGACAATAGGCACGTCGTCACGGGTGTGGGTTCCAACACTTATCGGAGTAGGATGGTCAGGCAGTATCGCTCCCCTGAACTTTTCACCTTCCAGACTTTCAATGATAGGCCCTACAATCAGCTCGTCAATTCTTTCAATAGCCTTGACCTTTTCAGCAGTGTTTTGGGCATGGCCCGCTTCGTCAGGAGCTTCAATATGAATCAAAAGCAAATCTGTCTGCTTTAATGCTTCAATACCATATTCGCCTTTCTGCTTATAGTCGGTGTCGAAGTATCCTGTGGCTCCCGGAACATCCACAATATTCATTCCCGCGAAGTTTCCGATGCCCTTAAGCAAGTCGACGCCTGTGATTACAGAGGCGGTAATTCCGTAGGTCTGCTCAAAGTTAGGCAAACTTGGAGTTACGCCCTGACCCCATAGCCAAATCATATTTGCCGGAATATCCCTTTTCCTGTTGATTTCATGATCTTTAAGATATTCCCTTGCTTCAAACATGATCTTATGGAACTCTTCCGCCAGTTCGCATTCTCCGAAGAGGTTATCGACCAGCTTTTCGCCGCTTATATCATGAGGAGGCATGGTTTTTATTGCGGACATTGTCTTTGCGTCCTCCATGCTATCGCATGAATAGACAAACAGATGCCTGTAGCTTACGCCGGTGTAGAATTTGCCTTTGAAATCCGGATATTTCTCTTTGAAATATTCGTTCAGTCCTTTCATCAGCTCATCAGCTTCGGCTGTTGAAATGTGGCCTGCATTGAAGTCGTCCATCGCATCACTTTCACTGTATATGGTGTTGCATCTGAATATCACGTCATTCGGGGTTGTCGGGATTCCTTCACTGCCCGCTTCCAAAGGTCCCCTGCCGGTATAGTAATCGGCGGGATTATATCCGAAAATGCTCATATTCGCTACATCAGACCCTGGAGTGTACTGGTCAGGAACATTGTTTGTAAAACCTCCAAATCCTTTTTTGGCTAATTTATCGATATTTGGAGTATTTGCTGCCATAAGTGGAGTTTTTCCGTCCAGTTCATCAACAGGATAATCGCTTGACCCATCAGGGATAAAAATTACATATTTCATATTATCATCAAAAAAAGTATAATGGATTAGTATTTGTTTTTTAAAATACTAATCAAATCGGTCAACATCGCGGAAGCAGTTTCAAGGGAACCTGCTCCAAGTCCAATTACGGATACCTCATCAGCCAGATCTGTTTTGATTGTGGCCATGTTCAGGGTTCCGCTTACATCATAGGAACTTCCTCTTTTAACAAGACGAGGAGATACCTGCAGATTGTCAGGAGACACTTCAGCAATCAGCTTTATCAGATAATCGTCCTTTTTGGCAAGTTCAATAGCTTCTGAATTGATTTTTGAAATGCCTTCAACCTTAACGTCACTGTAGGTTGCGTCAATTCCTAAAAGGGAGTTTGCAAGAATTACGGTTTTGCATGCCGCATCAATACCTTCGACATCCTGGGTAGGGTCGGTTTCTGCAATTCCAAGTTCCTGTGATTCCTTCAAGATGACCTCATATTCTGAACCTTCAGAAGTCATCCTTGAGAGAATATAATTGGTAGTGCCGTTCAATATGCCCTTGATTGACTTTATCTCACATGACGCAAGGGTTTCTTTTGTGAAATTGATAATCGGCATTGACCCACCAACGCTTGCCTCATATTTGAATTCGACGCCGGCCTTTTCTGCTGCGCCTACAACTTCCTTGAATTTCAAAGCCAAATGCCCCTTGTTTGAGGTCACTACATCCTTTCCCTGTTCGAATGCCTTCAATGTTAATGAGAGTGCAGGCTGCGCATCAACGATATTTGTAGGAGTTGCTTCAATAAGACAATCGTATTCCACTGCATCCAAAACATCTGCACCGCTTTTATCAGACCCGAATTCAGGATATGCTGATAATTTTCCTTCCTTTTTTTTAGTTTTTACAAGTAACTCTTCATCCAATCCGTCCTGACAGATTGCGGATGAAGATGAATCGGCGGCGGCCACAACTTTCACGTCCACGCCGGTTTTATCCTTAATCAAATCCTTCTTCATGGATAGGGCATTGGCTACACCTTGGCCAACTGAACCGAATCCCATGATAATGACTTTACATTCATCCATAATAATCACTTAAACTTCATTAATAACTAATAAATCCTTTTCTTCGGCAATTTCTGCAATCCTATTGAACACTGCCTGTTTTCTGCCGATGTCGGCTTCAATGTTAATAAGTGCAGTAGATTTCTCTTCACCATTCAGTTTAATGTCAAATGCCACTATTACGACACCTTCAAGTTCGTTGATTCTGTCCATGGTGTCCCTTAAATCCTGATCTACGATGTGGCCAAAGAAGATTGTGGTGATTTTTTCCTTCAACACCACTCCGTCCATCTCTATAATGCTGAATCCCAATTCCCCATATTTGCTGACTATGCTTTTGAGGTCTTCATGCTCTCCTTCGATAGTTAACTGAACCGGAACATTACCGTTGTCGTTTTTATAATCCCTTTTGTGAATGACAGTTACAAGATTTGCACCATAATTACTTATCGGCTCCAATGCTTTGACTAACTGTCCAGGAGAATCCAAAAGTTCTAGAACCAAGTTTATTCTCATGTTATCCCCTTCAGTTTGTCCAATCAGCTCTTTTTACAATGAGATTGCCATCCTTATCGATATTGGCGTTTCTCAATATTTTCTCAGGATTTTTCTCCTGAGACTCGTCATCACGTGTTAGATTTAAATTATCTGTGATATACCAGGTTTCATCTGAATCCGGAATATCCTCCAATATTTTTGAAAATTTTTCGATAATGTCTTCTGCATCTTTTTCGATTGTCATAATATTAAAACTCCTTAACAATTAATAATATATTTAATTATGTTTTTCACTATTAATAAAGTTAAAGAAAAAATAGGGTTGAAATTAGAGATATTGTGAAATATCCGTATCCTTTAGGATTTTCTTTCTCAAAATCTTGTCGATGCCGGTTCCATACTGGGCCGCCTTTTTAGGCCTGTAGGCTATCTCATAGTCAAGCCCCTCTTCAAAGGCTATTTTCCTCAGGATGCTTTTTCGCATGTCATCATGCATGGAAACTATCTTTTTGTTATCCTGAATGTTCATGACCAGTTCCACCAGTTTCTTATCCAAAAACGGCAACCTCAATTCAACAGAATTGAGCATTGAACATGCGTCATCCCTTTCCAGGTTGACATGATGCATGTCTGAGATGTCCATCCGGATATCATAATTCAATGTATCGTTTACAAAGCTTTCAAGATATCTCTTATATCCTCCGAAAAGCTCATCGGCACCCTGTCCGGAGATTGCAACCTTTAATCCGTCTTCAGCCACCATTTTTGTTGCAAGGTATGTGGTCATTCCAACGCCCACCTTCATGAGGTTGTCGTCTCCGATTGCATTTACGACCTGGGGCAGGCTTTCGCGGACAAGCTCTTCTGTGACCTCACAGATTTTCAGCTCAAGATTAAGAAACTTCGATGCATAGATTGCAGATTCAATATCATGCGATCCTTGCGCCCCCACTGCATAAAGCGTGATTTTCAATGGAATGTTTTGCGAAATTTCCTTCAAAAGCAGCGCAAGGTATGAACTGTCAAGACCCCCTGAAAATATTACACCGACCTCAGACAATCCGTCAATTCTTTTGACAACACTTAACTTTAACAGCTTGCCTATTTTAGATACATCGCCTTCGAATATCTTTTCATGAATCGGCTGTGCGGGAGCTATATCATTCCAGTTAAACAGGATGTGTTCCGGCTTTAATGTTTCGATTTCATCAAAACCGATCACCTTCAAAGACTGCCTTGATGATGCAAATCCCTTCAGATTGTCGTTTTGTGCAAAAAACAGCGGCTTGACGCCCAGAGGGTCACGTGCAATCCCAAGGTTTTCGCCGTCCCAAACAGCAAATGCATAATCCCCATCAACCAGCCTGGTTGCCATCTGAATGGCCCTTACAAGGTCCTGCTTGTTATAGCATTCAATCAGGTAAAGCAGCGCTTCGGCATCGGACAGTATTTCCTTTTCAACCCCAACCTTTGAAAGAAGATTGGTTATTGTCTTGAAATTGTAGATTTCACCGTTGAAGACCAAAGTGAGATTGCCGTTTGATACCGGCTGAGGCTCTGAAACCCTTTCATTTGAATCATAAATCGAAAGGAGATTATGGCCAAAGGCAATGGGATAAGACTTATCGTCCGTGAATTCATCCAAATCAATGTCTGTGTAAATTCTATCTAAAAATATGCCTGATGAATCAGGTCCCCTGTCCTTAGAGACCTTCAGCATTTTAACAATATCATCCGCTTTGACATTACCCTGTAAACCTACTATTGAGCACATGATATAATATTATGAATTAATAATACTTAAAACTTAAAAAAAGAAAGGTGAGGCTAATCAATCATTAGCCCATCGTTTCAATTTACAACAATCCTATTTTTGAACCTGTTGACTACAAGCGCACCAACGATTCCTATTACAGCACCTGTCAAAACGTCCAACGGATAATGCGCACCGCAATAGACTCTTGAAAACATGATTATGAGCGCAAATACAACCAAAAGGAATCTGGCAACATTATAATGCCTTTTAATCAAATCCTCAATGTTCAAAGCAAAGACTGTGACGATGGCCAAAGTCGAAGTTGCATGGCCTGAGGGAAATGAAAAAACATCATCCTCACGTATGAGCAGACGTACATTATCCAAAACCAAATATGGCCTTGGCTCATGAACAAAAAGCTTCAAAGCATAGGTAATCAAATCCGCAAACAGCAATGCAACCAATGCAACAGCCGCAACTTTTTTTAAGGAATCATTACCTTTAATTCGAGCATATACTATAAGAACTATAAGTATT
>NZ_JAFQXT010000027.1 GCF_017406825.1 Methanobrevibacter sp. | reverse complement strand
CACACAATTTAAAACGAATATACAATGAAACAATACAAAACGAACTCATACACCAAAACAACAAACAAAATACCTGAAAATAATAAAAATTAATGCAAAAAAATTTTTAATAAATAATTAATTTTGAGTCGCCCTCTTTTTTGAAAAAAAGAATATGAGGGATGATTAATCCCCTATTTTGAAGTTTATTTTCTGCGATAGTATGGAACAATGCAGAATAAAGCCATTGCCAGAAGAGCTAAAGGATTGCCTGTTGCATGCATTGTTTTAGATGCACTGGATTGATCATTGTTGCCGCTTGAACCTTCGCTAACTGTGAAAGTATCATTGGCATAATATACTTCCATAGCGTTATCTGCAAATACGGATGCATCTACAGTTTTGCTTCCGCTTGTAGTAACCAGAAATGTCAGGATAATTTCTTCAGTACTTGAACCAGCAAGGGAATCCAATTTAATAATATATCCCCCATCAACTTCATCCACACTATGATCTGAATCGATCAGTTTAAAACTTGCATCCAGATTTTTATAAATGTCTGTGAATGAGAATTGCGCTTCCACATTTTGGGCATCGTTACTTCCTAAGTTGGTTAAAATGAGTTTAACCCTAATTTTGTCACCCACTTTAGGATTTTTGTCAAGAACAACAACTTTAATATCAACATCAGTAGCATCATTACTTGATGGTTCCTCATCTTCTTCGGCAGTTAGTGTTTCAGTATTCTCATCAGCTGCAAGAGGTTCATCACTGTCTTCATTTACAGCGATTGTTTCATCAGCATTATCAATTGCCAATTCATCAACATCTGCTACATCTTCTGCAACTACAGAGCTGACGGATAATAGGAATACGGATATTAATAATGCTGCCAATAGCTTATTTTTTATATTCAATTCTATTCCTCCATAATTTAAAGTTTCGAACAATTGAATAAATCAACACCAAATATACCTGACCTCATATAAAGTCAAAAATATACCTAATAATTCGACTTATTGTCTATTGCCAATAAAATATTTTAAAAATATGTTTGTGACTATTTTTTACATTGATTATATATAGAATATATGTTTTTTTCCTACTATTTATTGAAATTATTCAGTATAAAACAAAATATTAAACATATTTTTTTACATTTACTGTTATAAAATGAATTATTATTCAAACTTGAATAGAAAAACACCTGAAATCATCTTTTCACTTTTTTGTTATACTATCAATTAATTATTAAATTTGCATTGAATAATTTAGTTATAACTTAATAATTAAGCTTATTTTAATCTTTAACTACTTAATATTGCCTAATTAGTAACAAGCTATGCGAATAGCGTTTAAACTTATATTCTTCGCGAGCATTTTTTCCAAAAGCTATGCTTGAGGGAAAATGATTCCCGGAGCATGTATGTTTAAAAAGGTGATTTAAGATGTTGAAAAAATTGATATTGATGTTATTTTTCTTATTATTAGTTGTTGGAATTGTATCTGCAGCAGATATTGATTCTGCTGATGATGCTCTTAAAATCGATGAAAACATAGGAAGCGAAATAGTTGAAGTTTACAGTGAAGAGTCATTGGAAGAAGGTCAGCAAAGTATTGTAACAGTTAAATTCATCAATGAGGTAACCGGAGAAGAATACGGATCTCAAACAAATACCATCAGCGAAGGAGGTTCCTGGGGCATGGGCATGGCCAAATTCAACAATATGATAGCAAATCACAAGACATTCAAATTAGACGGATACAAGTACACTTTCACTCACTGGAGCGGTGAAAATGGCATTGTCGAAGGCACACAGCGATTTTACTGCACCGGCGAGGATTACACCGTTGCATATTACGCCCATTATGACAGGGAGCTGTTGGGAAGGTTAACATTCATCGTGAATGATGAGCATGGACATAACGGACATACAATGACCTACAACGATGAAGCAGACTACAGATTCACTTTCAAGGACCCCGTTGATGTAGAGGAGGGCTATGAATTTCTGTATTATGAGGATGCTGAAACCGGCGAAATCTACAATCCCGGCGATATTTTCGCTATGGCATATTCCGAGTTTCAAGGCCAGGACATGACCGTTACAATAAATGCAATCTATGAAAAGATAGTTGAAAACGATACCGAAAACGAAACAAGCGTTGACAATAATCAAACAAATGAAAATGAAACAGCCATCGACAATGGTACTGCAGAAAATCAGAGCGAAAATGGAACAGTCATAGATGATGGTGATGAAACAATCAACAGCGATATTATCATAGGCAATGATGGGGATAATTCAACAAGCAATAATCTTACAGGCATTTTAAGCAATCATAAGACAGGCATTGTCTTTACCGCCTTGGTTGTTTTGGTAGTAGCTGTAATTGGTATTTCACTATACCACAGAAGACGTGAGTATTAATGTTACCATGCCTTGCCTTTTTAAGGTGAGGCATTAATACTCTTTAGATATTATAAAAAATAAGGAAATGAGATAGTTAAATCCCAATTATTTTCTTACTCGATTCCATGGGTTAACTTTTTGATTTTGCCGCCGAATAATAACCATAAAACACCAGCAGCGACCAGTATTATTACAAACATCCACATGAATGACATGACGCCTGCAATAGGAATTATTCCAAACAGCATTTTGACTTCAGTGAATGTAGTCGGAATTGCAGCTGCAAACAGCCCTGCCATTATTTCAGAAGCCGCTGTTGCTGAAAACATGACCCCCATCATTAATGAAGTGTATTTTACAGGAGCCAACTTTGAGATGAAACTTAGGGAAATAGGCATAATCAGCAATTCACCAATCACTATAAACACTGAGAAGAGCACCAGCCAGACCATGTTGATTTTGTTGACAGGATCATAGAAGTATAACGGTATCAGAAGCATTACAAATGCGATTGCTGAAATTATTAATCCAATCCCGAATTTGGAAATTGTGGACGGTTCCCTGTTTCTTTTTGAAAGCATATCCCAAACCTTTATTGTAACCGGACTGAGTATTATGACAACCAGTGGAGGTATACTTATAAACAGCTCCGGAGATACTGCAAAATTGGTGAACGGAATAATATTATTGACAAAACCCAAGTTGAATATGATGAATGAAGTGTTGATCTGTTCCAGTGACATGTAGTATAAGATTATTACAACCAGCACTAAAAGAATCACGAAAATACGGTCGATTTCAATTCTGGACAATTTTGTTTCGTTAATATTTTCAACAGTCTTGTCTTTAAGGTATTTTTTATTTTTGGAAATAGGAATTGTGCCTACAGGTTCGCCGTTTGGCAAGCATAGGTATCTCCTAAGGGCTATGAACATGGCCAATCCCGCAAATATTATGATTGCACCCAGTAAGAATCCGTATTGGTATAAACTTGGATTATTTGCCCCTACAACGAAATTCAAAACGAATGGTGCTAAAAATCCGCCGATATTGATGAACATGTAGAATATGGTATATGCTGAATCCAGAAGTTCTTCCTGACCCTCATAGAATAAGCCGATGAATGATGTTACGCTAACCTTAAAGAAACCTGAACCCAGGGTCATGAATAAAACACCAAGCAGGAAAATCATTTCAGGATAATTAAACAGCAATGTGGAATGCATGGGCACCCTTTCCAATGCAATGTACAGGCTGGCATCATATGTGAAAATCAGCTGTGAAACAATCATCAGCATTCCGCCTATGATGATGGATTTTCGGTTGCTTATGTATCTGTCTGTGAGATAGCCCGCCACCAGCTGGAAAAGATAAGTGGATGCAAGTATTATCCCATAAAGAAAAGTGCTGAATCCTGATGAAAAGTGCAGCACCTGCATCATAAACAGGACCAATATTGATACAAAAACATAAAAACTGAATCTTTCCCACATTTCCGTGGTTGCAACTATATACATTCCCATAGGATGTTTCATAAATCTACCTCTATATTATATTTAACAACTTAATCAATATTAAACTTAATTATTCAAAATAGTGATTGGATGTCATGTTGACATTAAGAGGTGTTAGGCTTGGCCTTTTTTCAACGAAAAGTGCATATCCGTCGCTTCCTTTCTCATACTGCTTAACAAGATCAGATGTAATCATGACCAAACCGTCACTTTCATTATTTCCATCCAATGGATAGCTGAACAATTCCGCCTTCTCCTCATCAGTGTTGTCAATCACCTGTTTATCAAGCATCTTAGGTGACAGATGGGTGATTTCTACTTCTTCGGATTCATAGTTTGAAGGCACATTCAGGTTATACAAATCAACGCCTTCAGGAAATCCCTCATTGATTATCCTGAGAACCAAATCATGCAGAACCTTCTTTGTCAAAGTAAAATCGTAATCAATATACCATTCCCCGTTCTCATCCTGTTTATAAGAAGTTTTCGGATCAACGAACAGTGAAACGGCAATTGCGGGAATGCCTAGGCTGACCGCTTCAAAGGCGGCGCAGACAGTTCCTGATGAGGTAATGTCACAGCTAATGTTGACGCCCTGATTTATGCCTGTTATAACCAAATCAGGTTTTTCATCCATTACATATTTTGCACCAACAATAACCGCATCGGCAGGACTTCCTGAAACTGAAAACGCGGAACTTCCATCTTCCAGGTTACAGGAATTTAATTTCAGATGCTTGAACAATGTTATCCTACGGCCGACACTGCTGTTATTCTCATCCGGAGCCACAACGCAAACATTAGCCAAATCCTCTACAGCCTGCTTAGCGGCCAATATTCCCGGCGCAAAAACACCATCATCGTTAGATATTAGAATATTCATAAATGTCAAAACCTTAATCTTTAAATAATATTATATTTTTCATTTAATTAAAATTTATCCTGCGCCTGAAATCGATAGACATAATAGGAAATGATGAAATATAATGTAATATGAACTTGCCTATGAATATACTTGTTGGGAATTTAATCTCTTTGGTGGCCGGAATTTTTTTAATTGTAAGCTTATGCGTCAATAATGATAAGCAGGCCTACAAATTCCAGTTTCTCAACACATTAACATTGGTGTTTGCTTCCTTTTTCTTCAATTCCATGGTTGGTGCAGTTGTCATGGCAATTGCATCCGCAAGACTTTTCATGGTTTTTAAAGGCAGGTTCACATTGAAATGGGCTGCATTTTTCCTCATATTGTCTGTGACTGTAGGTTTTCTCGTAAACACCTTAGGATGGGTTGGCCTGATTCCTATCATTGCAGTAATACAGATTACAATATGCAATTATGCATATAAAGACATCAGATGGATTAAACTGAGCCTTATTGTAAATGAAGCATTCTATATTCTATATTTCTATCTGGTATTCGATTTCGTATCGACATTTGTGCAAATCGTAACAGTATTCATCGGATGCATCTCATATCTCAGATTGGTTCAAGTGCGAAATGCTGAAATTGCCTGCTAGCATCATATGCAAAGTATTATATGGCTTATCAATTATAATTAAATTGTAAGATTTTCAAATTATAAACAGAAATAATGAATGTCATGCAGCAAAATACTTTAGATACAAAAACACGAAACCTGATACTCATACTATTTTTAATAGGCGTATTCATGGGATCATTGGATACTGGAATAATCGGTCCTGTCCTGCCCTCAATCGAACAGAGCTTTAATCTGACAAGCCGTGAAGCCAGCTGGATATTTACACTCTTTGTAATATTTTTCATGATTGGCTCTCCGGTCATGGCCAAATTTTCAGACTTTTACGGAAGAAAAAAGATTTTCATTTTGGATGTGATTCTGTTTGCAGTCGGATCCTGCCTGATTGCTTTTTCCTTTAACATTGAATCAATATTTTTAGGAAGAGTTATACAGGGATTTGGTTGCGGAGGAATTTTCCCTGTTGCAGGAGCATTCATAGGCGACACATTTCCACTCAACGAAAGAGGAAGGGCATTGGGAATACTTGGCAGCGTATTTGGCATTTCTGCAATTGGAGGTCCTTTATTGGGAGCCGCTCTAATCCCATTCGGTTGGAATTGGTGTTTTACAATCAACATTCCCATCAGCTTAATGCTGATAATAATCGCCTACCGCATCCTTCCGGATTTGGAATACAGCGAGAAACTTAAAATAGATTATCTGGGCATTGTTTTTTTGAGTCTGATTGCAATATCTTTATCCTATGGTCTGAATCAAATAGATTCAAGTAATTTCATCGGCAGTATTCTATCGACTGATGTTCTGCCGTTTTTAATCATATTCATTATTCTAATTCCAATTTTTTTCAGAATCGAAAGGAGAGCTGAAGAATCCATCGTTCCAATACATATGCTAAAAAACAGGGAAATAAGAATTGCCTGCATTGAAACATTATGCTACGGACTCATCTATTCATCAGTGATATTTATCCCATCATTGGTAATCCTTTCCATGGGTTTTGATGACCAGCTTGCAAGCCTAATGTTAATTCCCATCCTGGGAGCAAATGCTGTTGCCGCACCGATTCTTGGAAGGGTTTTGGATTCTACCGGTTCAAAAAAGCTCATGACAATCGGAACTCTCATAATGACTTTTGGTCTGATTGCTATAGCCATATATCCGGGCAATCTGATATTTTTCCTGATAGCCGGCTGTGTGATAGGTGTAGGGATGGTAACAATTATCGGAGCTCCCTTAAGATATATTGTTTTAAGTGAAGCCAAACCACATGAAAGGGGTGCCGGACAAGCCATTGTTAACATGCTGTCAAGCGCAGGTCAGCTGATTGGCGGAGCCCTGATTGGTGGGATAATCGCATCCTTTTCAGGAATACTGGGTTATAAGCTCAGTTTGGTTTTAGCAGGCATTGTGGCATTTGTCGCATTCCTATTCACTCTAAGACTTAAAGGCCGCGACGAACAGATGGAAACAATGAAATCAAACCAATGAAAAAAAAGAAGAGGAGATTAAATTTCCCTTAGCAGGTCATAAAGTTCAGGAATTGCCTGCTCAAATTTAACCCCATACTTATGGTTTTCATCACCGACGGTTTTTTCAATCGCCTTTCTGGTGAATTCTCCTGATATTTTAGCGGCTGAACTAGGTGATTTTCCAACCATTGTTGATCCCACAAATGCTGATGCAAAAACATCACCTGTTCCATGGGACACATAATCAATCTTATCGTTATAAACCACTTCTGCAGATGATTCAGTTTTATCAAAGACAATCATTCCGACTTCATTGTTTTCATTTTCATATCCTTTAAGGATGACATGTCTTTTTGTGAATGATGAAAGTTCTTGTGCCATGTCCAGCATTTCTTCCAGCGTGAATGTTTCTTTCCATGGCTTATGCAATATGTAGCAGGCTTCTGTTGTGTTTGGGAGGATGTAATCTCCTAGTTTGCACAGCTCACCCATCTTGTCTGCAAAATCCTGGTCAAAACCATTATAGAATTCTCCATGGTCAGCCATTGCCGGGTCGACAAATACCAATCCGTCAGGTTTTAATCTGGAATCGATTATATCTTTGATGTAGTCCAACTGTTCCGGTGATGCGATAAAACCTGTATATACCGCATCGAAATAGATTCCTTCACTTTCCCAATGTTTATTGATTGCCGGAAGGTCTTCTGTCAGATCCCTAACAGTATAACCTGTAAAACCTGAAGTGTGTGTGGAAAGGACCGCTGAAGGCAGAACAGCAGTTTCTATTCCAAAAGCTGAAATGACGGGCAATGCTACTGTTATAGAACATTGGCCGTAACATGATATGTCTTGTATTGTTAGTATTTTTGTTGTTTCATTCATCTAATCAACCAAAAAATTGTTTTTTAATATACTATTTAAATTCATTCTTTAAATATATAATCATTTTTCGAATTGTTTAAAGAATTGAGATGATGCACATTTCAAGTGATGAACTGGCAGGATAAGCCTTGCGGATTGTACAAAAAATATTTAATCTTAAAAAACAAAACATTATAATATTATTTAACGGATGAGAATTATGAATATTGATAAATTGATTGGCAATACGCCAATGATAAAGATTAACTATGAATATGGCGAAAAACAAGGAAGCATATACACCAAACTAGAATATTACAATTATTCCGGAAGTATCAAAGACAGGATTGCCTATTACATCATTAAAAAGGAAAAGGAAAACGGCTATCTCAAGGACGGTCAGGCCATCGTTGAGGTGACAAGCGGAAATACAGGCATCGCTTTTAGTGCAATCGGTGCTCTTTGCGGCCATGACGTTCATATTTTCATGCCTGACTGGGCATCTATAGAAAGAAGAAAACTCATTGAAATGTATGGCGCTCACGTTCACCTGGTATCCCGGGAAGAGGGAGGATTCAAAAAGGCCCTTGAACTTGCAGAGGAATTCGCCAATGAAACAGGAGCATACAGACCGCTCCAATTTGACAATAAATTAAATCCTGAAGCCCAATATAAAACTACAGGTCAGGAGATTATTGATGCTATTCCTGACGTTAATGCATTCGTTTCAGGAATAGGTACTGGAGGTACTTTAATCGGAATTGGAAAACGTTTGAAAGACAATAATCCCGATTCCAAATTATTTGCCCTTGAACCGTCAACATTATCAATCCTTAAAATGGGAATGGAAGAGGGAAGCCATATGATTGAGGGCATTGGCGATGACTTCATACCTGGCATCGTTGAAAAAGAATTGATTGATGAGATTGTATTGATTGATGATTTGGATGCAATCAACATGTCCAAGATAATAGCAAAAGAGTTCGGATTGGGAATTGGCATTTCAAGTGGAGCAAACTTCCTTGCCAGCGTTTTAATGGACAGTGATGATTTGAAAATCGCCACAGTCTTTCCTGATGACAATAAGAAATACATAACCACCAAATTATCCGAAGAAATTGACAAAGATCCTAAATTACTTTCCAATAAAATCAGACTTATTGATTTTGAAGTAATTTGAATCTTCTTTTTTTTACTGATTTTCAGTTTTTGCTAAAAGATTAAACAGAATATCGCACATTTTATTAATGCAGACTGTGAAAATGTCCCTGGACAATAAGAGTACGATTGCAGCAGATACTGCAAATGCAAAAATCAAATGGGCCAAACCGGTACTGATGCCAAGCAGATCATAATTCTGCTGGATTAATTTTATAAAGTAGACATGAAGGACATATACCGCCATTGAGTTTCGGCCTATTTTTGTTATGAAACTTTCATTATTTGAAACAAAACTGGTTAAAACCAAGGTGAATGCAATTCCAAGTATTAATACAATTGCCCTTAAAATCATGTCAAAATTATCCCTATATGCTGATGTTAGGGAGATTACTTTAAATGGCATGTATAATGCTGAAAAGGCACAGGCCATAACGACCACTAAGGCGATAATAATCTGAACAATCTTATTGTTTAGGATATTTGAGATTTGCTGATAATTTTTTTGAATATTTGCTTTTATATCCTTATAGTAGAAACCGATTAAAAAAGCCGGTGTAAATACGATAAATCTTGAAAATCCAAAATAGGACCTGAAATCTAAAAATCCGATTAACAATGCAATTAAAAATGCAAGGATGATTGGATATTTTAACTTATCATATATAGGCAATGCGATTTTCATCATAAACAGGGCTGATAAAAACCATAGGGCAAAGGCTGTATCGAAAAACAATATACCCTTATCCGGTATTCCTGCAACAATGCAAAAAACATGATATATAATATTGAATATGATAAATGGAATTATTAATCTTTTGAAGGCTTTTATCGGTTCATCAGGACCTATTTTGGAAAAGTATCCTGCAACAAAAAAGAAAATCGGCAAGTGAATTATATAAATAATGTCATGAAGCCATTTGACGCTTGTATATTTTGTGACAAAAAGCATGTGCCCCAATACGATAAGGAATATTGCAATTCCCTTCATGTTATCATACTTATGAATTCTTACCGTTGCCATAGATTCACCTAATCATTCTTGAATCAATATTTGTAATCGATTATTAATATATTTATAGCCTTGGATTAACATCCATTTAAATTAATTTCAGACCTAATTAAATTAATGTTTCATAGAATATTAATTAAAATAAATATTTCAAAATCAAAATATTTTATAGGCATTATTGAAACCCTACTGTAAAAATATGGAAATATATATGAAATGATGAAAAATAGTAATTTCAATAGAAAAATATTGAAATTATCTATCAATCAAACCTCTTTTAATCCGCTCCCACATGGCCTGCTCCTCACCGCATCCACTCATGATAACATATTTATATTCGGAATTGCGGGCAAGCTCTATTAATTTAGATATCCTAACATCCATCTCCTCATAACTCAAAGGATAAAACTCGGCATCACCATATTCCTGTTTAATGATTTCATAATATTCCTTTGCCTTATCGATGGATTTTCTTCCGGGAACGACAATGACATGTTCAGGATTCATGCTCCTAATGACTTTGAAATGGTCATTGAATATGTCCTCCTCGTTTTCTTCGGGAGTAGTATAGATAAATTCCAAAGGAGCGTCGACAAACTGGTTCATGAACATTGCATTGATTTTAAGTGCATCACCGTTATCTCCCTGTCCGAGCCCGACGAATTTGCCTCCGATGTCAACCACTTCAAACCTTCCAGGAGGTATGAATGACATGTCAAGGTTATCGAAGACCTGATGGATAGTGGATTCGATATTTTCAACTTCTGGTGTGAATGTGGCGTAAGCTGTTATTGAAGCCAACGTATTGTAAATGTTATGGAAACCGAAAGGCGGAACATGCAGTTCAAGGTCAAGATGAACATTTTTGGAAGTTGTATAATTCAATAAATTCCCTTCAATGCTTAAAATCCATTCGTCAGGATTGAATTGTGCATTAATCAATTTTACATTAGGTTCAGGGCGTTTGAATCCGCAACTGCAGGAATAAATTCCCCTATGGTTAAGATAATGTTTGGTGTAGGTTAACTTTTCACCGCATTTAGGACAGCTTACAGTTTCTGCGCCGATATCCTCAATGCCATCTGTTGAAATGCCGTAATAATTAACGTTCACATCCTTTTCCTTTTCAAGGCCTATCAAAGCGGTTCTTGGATCATCTGCATTGGTCACTACGGTTCCCCTTTCCATTCCCTGGGATAATAGTTTTTTAGCTTTGAAATAATCTTCGAACGGATTTTTAACACCTGCAACCTGAGTATGCTCCTGGGAGATGGTGGTATATACAACCCCAATAGGTTTGATGAGCTTTTCAACGGTGTCAGGGATTCCGTAAGTCATGTTCCGAATACCATATTCGAATATGCCCAAATCGCCTTTTTGCGTTAGAAGAGAAGTGACCATTGAATTAAGAATGTTATTCTCATATGTCTGTCTGATTTGAATATCATTTGACATCAGTTTAATCAAGAGAGTTGTTGTGGTTGTTTTACCATTTGTACCTGTTATAAGAACAGAGCCGATCTTCAATTGTGAAGCCAACTCCTTAATTGAATCATAGCCTCCAATTTTGGTAAAAATGTGGCCTGCATAGGTTCCGCCACTTCCGGAACCTCTTTTTGCTAATGAAGCTACGACTTTTCCTGATAATTTTGCTATATTAAATTTCAATAAATTAACCATCAGTATATATTATGTTTATTTAGTATATAATAATTTAGCATCGAATTAATCAATCAATTGCTACCTGACACTTTTTTAAGGTATGGAATTTTATTTATAACGGATAAAATCAATAATGAAATCGATAATGTTAAACTGACAAACAACGGAATCCACAGCAGAGGACTTTGTTGCGTATAGTCGGTGAGTCTTAACAGATTCATTTTCAATGAATGCAGAACCATATAATGAACCAGGTAGATGCCGAAACTGTAATTGCTTATATATGTCAATGCCTTTCCAAGGGAATTATTTTCCAATTTGTCCATTAATTCTGTTTTAGATAGATATTTGAACATCAAAAAGAAGTTGACTGACATGAATAATGTTCTTAAATTGAAATATCCTGAAGCGATGAAATGACTGTGGGACTGGGACATCGGCACAACATAGCCAAAAATGTATTGGAAGTAGCTAACAATGAACAGGAAAGCAGTTATTAAAACTAACCTGTTTGCGGAAATCTTTGATTCAAGATAGTTTGTATTGGCTATGAAATACCCGATGAGGATATATGACATGAAAGAAATGAAATAGGTTATCCTTGAAGGGTATGGATTGAACAAACCAAACTGCACAATCATTATGTAAATCAGGGATATCAATGCCAATGCATTGATGAAGTTATTGTCCAATGAATATTTCTTCAAAACAAATGAAATTTGGTTAACTAAAAAAATGCAAACATATGCAATAATAATCATCCATATAAACCAGAATGCGACGCCGAGCGTGGATGATGTTCCAAAAAAGATATCGATTGCATTGCTTAAGTTAAATCCGTGTGTTACATAAAAAGATGAATAGATTATATAAATCATGACCCAAAATAGGAATGGTATGAAAATTCTTGAAAGTCTCTTTTTGAAAAACGTTTTCAGCGAATCCTTCCTATTTAGAAGCAATGCTCCGCTGAGCATTACAAAGACAGGTATTGAAAAATCTCTGAAGCAATCAAAAAATGCAGATATATAGAAATCAGGGTTATTGATTCCAGTTATGACGAATACGACTGATGCATGGCAAAACACTATTCCGATTATGGCCAATGCCCTTAAAACATCATAATAGAATATTCTTTTTGATTGGTTCATATGATTATATTTGTATCATAGCATTCATATAATGTTTGGATTGGTTTTAATCCTGATTGCAACAAATGGAATTGCCAGAAGCATCATGATTATTGAACCGAAGAAGATGTATAATATGTTGATTTGGTCAATAATGAAACTTCCAACCATCGTTCCGATAAATATGGATACGTTACACATTAGCAGGAATATTCCATTGGCAAATTCGGGAGCGTCACGGATTGATGATGTAACCCAATATTGGGAAACTGTATAAGCGGATCCGTCAAATATTGAAAATACCATCAGGATACAGAACTCATAGAATGGAAATCTTGCAAAACTGCCAACAACAAACATCACTATCGCAAATCCGATTGGGTACAGGAATACCGTTTTATTACCGTCCCTATTGATGAGATGCCCGAAAAGTGTTGTTCCGACAAGAGACATCATTCCCATCAGGAATAAAGTTATGAACAGCATTTCCGCATTCATATGTGTAACCTGGTCTAGATATGTTGGGATGAAGTTGTATGTGATACTTATGCCCACGACCATACAGAATACGTAAATAATCGAATACAAAAAGAGTTTGGATTTTGCATGACTGATTTGAATGACAACAGACTCCTTGTTTCCTTCATAACTAGGAACAAATGATATTGTTAACAATACTGCTATAATATCAATAACGCACAGCCAGAGCATTGCTGCCTGATATCCGTAGGCAAGCCCCAGATAGGAGGTTATGGAAAGTCCCACAATACTTCCTGCAGAAATACCCAAAACTACCCTATTTGTATATTCAGGATTTATTCTTTCAACTACAGTCAAAGCTGTACTTACTGCAATCGGATATAGGAATGCGGGAATGATTCTGAAAATCAGGGCAACATAATAATCAGTGATGAATAATTCGAATAGATTGCATACTGATGTGATTATCAAAATAATCAGCATCATCTTCTTCTTTTCAAATCTTGAAAAAAGAGCAGGTGTGATTAAACTGGATACGCCCAATGTCCCTGCAAATATGCTTGCATATAAACTCGCAAAACCAATGGAAACATTAAAATACAGTTGGATGACTGAAATAATCCCCACCAAACTTAAAAGCGTTGACATTGCAAAGCATACAAAAGATAATGACCATACAGTTTTTTCCACCATGAGGTAATATTTATTTTTAGACAATATAAATATTGTCTACCGCTGAAATCAACTCCAACATATGTTGGTCTTTTATTTCCTGTTCGGCAAAACTGTATTCCTCAAAATAAAAAGCGGGAATGCCGTTTTCATTTAATGGAATTGTCAAATAGGGGCCGCTTGTAGTTGAATCAGGCGCATAATATGCAATATCCGCACAGTTGTCGGCAACCTCCCGTGCATACCTCTCGCCCAATCCCCCTTCCACTGGGCTGAATACGAATGTTTTATAATCATATGCTCCGACATTCGAGTGAACGTCAATAGCCAAACTGTAATTTCCGCTTTGTATCTGCGGATAAATATATTTCAAGGCTAAATTTTGACCGTTCTGTCTTCCAGGGTCATCGTAATCATTGAACGAACCTCCATAGGATCCCACATCCTCTGTTACATTGATTATATATATGTCATAGCAACAGTTGAGGCCATCCACAGTCGGTAGCAGTCGGACCAATGTCTCATGGGTGAGATGCTCCAACGGATGAACGCCTACAACATAAGCTATTCTTTCGCCATCAGGATTGCCGATGCCCCTGATAACCTCAACAGTGCCCGGATCATCACTGTCATTTGCCAATGTAACTCTACATGGCATCTGAGGGGCTTCAGTCTTGTCTTCAATATTGGAAATGATGAGAATGCTGAAGACCAGAATTATTATCAGCAATATTGAAATGACAAGGTGTTCTTTTTTTATCATGATTACAAGTCGTAATGAATGTTATGCAACTTATACAGACATACTGAACTGCTTGAAGGGAATGTATAAATCATATAGTCAAGTTCTTCAAGGGTGATATTCTTGTTTATGATGAATGAGAACATGTTCGCCACGTTTTCAGCATCGGCTGCAAATATTTCGGCACCGACAATGTTCAAATCTTTATCAACGATCACCTTTGCTTCAGCTCTGCCGTCGTTTTTGAGTACTGGAGAATATGATCTGCCGTATCTAATTGTGTGAACTTCATATTCATCGCTCTTTTCAGCCACATATGCCGGCACTCCAACAGTAGCTATTCTTGGTATGGTATAGGCAACTGCCGGAACAACAGGATATGTTATCTCATCAGCCTCGCCCAGCAGTTCCTTTGCAAGATATTTGGACTGGTGAATGGCTACAGTTACCAGTTTTGCAATTCCTGTATCTGCAACATCACCACAGGCATAAATGTTTGGAACATCGGTCTGCAGGTGCCCGTTGACTTTTATTCCCTGGCTTGTGTATGTCAAACCCACATTTTCAAGGCCTATGTCCTCGACATTTGCTGTTCTTCCCATTCCTGCAATTACATAATCTCCGGTAATTCTCAGTCCGCTTTCACAGTTGACGGTGAATGCATTTTCATAACCCTTATTGTCAACTTTTGCTTCAGGGTCCCTTAAATCATCATCACTGTTCATTGCATCTTTGACGTTTAAAACCTTTTCTTCAGGATTATCAATAATTACATTGTCACTTTTGATGACTTCCTTTACTGTCTGGTTAAAATGGAATCGTATATTTTTCTCTTTAAGGATTTCGATGACATTTTGCACATATGGCTGGTGGAAGTATTTCAAGGCCATATCCCCTCTGATAATGACATCGGCCTCGAGGCCGGCTTCCGCAATAATGGATGCGAATTCCATTCCTACAAAGCCCCCTCCAATGATTATCGTATGTTTTGGAAGTTCATCAATATCCAAAAAGTCATTACTGTTATGCAGATATTCCTTTCCTTTAATATCTGGAATTACAGGCTTTAATCCAGTGCATATTACAATCTTGTCTGTAGTGAATGTTTTATCTGCGACCTGGACTGTGTGTTCATCCAATATTACTCCTTTTCCGTGTGCCACGTCCAAATCATATTCCCTGAATTTGCCGTCAAGGAATACTGACATATTGGCAATGCGCTCTCTTTTCAGTTTCATCAAATCGGGCCAGTTTACATCAAAATTACCTGATTTGCCGTAACCTTCAAAATTATCGGCCAATGCTTTTACTTCATATGGTGAGTCTACAATTGCCTTTGAGTTGCATCCTCTATTGGCACATGCTCCTCCATATAATCCCTCTTCGATGATTAACACTTTGAGTCCTGCTTTTCTTACAAATCGACCACCTTGCCATGCTGCGTTTCCACTACCAATATATATTACATCATAATCCATATTTTAACCTCTTAATTAAATTTGTTCAATATGATATAAAAAGATAATTTTTTAAATGGTAAAAATATTGGTTTTGGTATCTAAAAAAAGAAAAATAAGTTATTTGTTTTTGCAGCATCCGAAAAAAAAGTTCTTTACTTTTTTGGTTTTTGAATTTTTATTTTTTTCTTCCCTCTTATTTCTTTCATGCATATTTTTTCTTGCTTCAACCATGTTATCCATGATAATCACCTCAAATTTTGGTATGCCTAAATATATTTTGGCAAGACTATTATTTATAGTTTTAGAAAATTATCAAAAATATGTTTAAAAAAAAAGAAAAAAGAGATAGTTAATTAGAATGTTATCTCTCTATAAATGCCCTTTAGAGTAAAGGAGTTTGTATTCCAATTAACAATTTTTCCAAATGAATTTCTATTACTGGTAGCGTCCGCCACAGTCCATGTATCACCAATCAATACTTGTGTCCATACATGACCATAGGTACTGCCACTAGAAAACTTACAAGTTCCGTGAACATATCTGGCATAAAGACCTGCGGTCCTAAACATTGCAACCAATAAATGTGACTGGTCAACACAATTACCTGATCCTGCAGTTAATGTACCGACTGCACCGTGTTTAGTATCATAATAGAAACTATATGAAATTTTATCTCTAACATAATTGTAGATTGCCTCAGCTTTGGCCCTATCAGAAGTTAAATCTTTGGTTAAAGAATGAACGACTGTCTTAATCTTTGAGTTGCCCACTTGACAGTTGGTAGTGGATTTGAGATATTCCGCCAATTCTTTAAGGGAAAGAGTGTTTTTCTCATTAAGACCTGTTCCGGACGGTGAAGAATCACTGGACCCATATGTGATAGTCACATAATTAGGTAGCTGATTATTATTGTCTCCGTAGAAAGCCAATATTCTAGCACTTGCGTCAATCAATTCTTCAAAGATAATTTTACCAACACCAGTGGAAGCATAATTAGGTGCTCTGTTGTGGTTGTTCATATAAGTTACAAGATTGTTCGCCAATCTTAAATAGTTATCTTTAGTTAATTGTCTTGAGTTTATATTATCTCCAGTTGGAGAAGCAGGTGCTGCAATTCCACTTTTATAGGCAATATCTTTTGTATTGGAGTTTCCAAGCTGAACGATAGCCTGACTCATTAGATAAAGGAATTCAGGCATTGTTAGAGTAACTCCTCCAGCAGTCACGGAAGCCGGTAATTTCTTATTGTTTTGATAATAAGTTTTCACGGTTTTAGCTGCACTTATTATATCCTTAATGGAAATAGTAGGAATCTTTTTCACATTAAGTGTAGCGGAACCTGAATTTGGCGCATTAGTGTTGTCACCGGCATAACTGAATGAAACGCTGTAATCTCCTACAGGGAAAGATATGCTGAATGTCGCATAGCCTGTAGAGGAGGTTGTAGCAGTATAAGTTTTTGAGTTTACAATCAATTTAACAGTTCCACCGGAAACTGCCTTGTTGTTAGAGTCCAGTACCTGAATTTGAACCTTTTGAGTTCCTTGATAGAATGAGGTTGAACTTGTCCATTTTATAGTGGTAGGTGCTCTTTCAACAACATTGATAGTGCATGAACCTGTTTTCGAATTGATTTTTGAATCAGCATTATTGGTATAGGTTATTTCGTATGTACCAATGGCCAAATTGATTGGAAGTGAAACGATACCGTTACTGTCAGTAGTTAATGTGGATTTCACACCATTGACTGTGAGTGTTACTTTTTTATTGACTAAAGGAACAGATCCTGAAGTTAAAGCAACCTTAAATGGTGTTCCTGCACCATGACCAAAAGTGGTTGTACTTTTAACAGTAAAAGTTGGGTTTTTGCTTGGAATAATATATAGCTTATTTGAAGCACTGGATGCCTTGTAGAAGCTAGTCTTTGTAAAGTAATAATATACATTATATTTACCTGCCGCCAAATTCGGCAATTTAAGGCTAGCAACACCATAAGCGTTAGTAGTTCCAGTATATTTCTTACCGTTCACTTTAAATGTGATTTTTTGACCTTTGCCTGGCGCATAACCAAAACTGTTAAGCAGTTTTACTCTAATCACTTTGCTTGATGCATTTTTAAGGAAAGTGTAAGCGTTAGTGGTTAAAGTAGTTCTTGCATTGTTATAAACTTTAATAGTATTAGTTACCTGCAAACCGTCACTATTGATTGATATGATCTTATAAACCCCTCTTGCAAGAGATGTTAAAGATAGTTTAGCTACTCCGTTAGCATTAGTTTTTACATTATATGTTCTGCCGTTAAGCCTAAATTTAATTGTTTTTTTGGCTAATGGCTTACCATTACTTTTTAAAAATGTCGCAGTAAATTTTCTTGCGTCTGTGCGAACCTTTTTAACATTGGAAGCAGTAATGGTGGATAAAATTTTAAAGTTTGTAGTTAACTTTTCACCTGTTACCGGATTTTCAGCAACAACTTTATAAGTTCCAGGCTTAAGATTGATTGCCAATGTGGCAACGCCTTTATTATTGGTTTTCACAGAATAGGTAACACCATGTACAGTGATTTTAACCAGTGTATTGACCAATGGAGTTCCATTCAAATCAACAAAGGTTACAGTATACTTAGTGCTTCCCTTGTAATATTTAGTAATATCCTTTGCAGTGATTGATTTTGCAAGGCTCACGAATGAACCGTTATTATCACTTGTTATTATATTACTGTCATCAGTGTTAGTTGATAAAGTACTTGAATTTTCCGATTCTAATACATCGATTGATGCATCATTATCAACGATGGACTCATATGTATTGTCTTGAGATGGATCAACTTCTATCTGATAGTCCAATTGATCATCCGGAGTTGTAGAATATGAATCCGTTACATTTACATCACTCGCATAGATTGTACCAATCGATAATGCAATAATCAGTACGAACATGAAAGTGAGTAATATTTTTTTGTTCAAAATATTTTACCTCCATAACAATTTCGAGCTATAAAAATCTCGTACAAATATATTTTATACAAATATCTTATATAAACATTTTTATTAGCTAAATCCCATTAAATAAGTTTAATTTTAAAAAATAAGATTGAAATATTATTAAAATATTGAATTAAAGTGATATTTACTTAAATTATGCTATAAAAAGGTTAAATCATATGAAACTATTTATAAAGCTAATTCAATATATAAAATTTAAAAACTTAATCTTACATCGATTAATATAAAATTACATAAAGTTTTAAGTAGTTTAATGAAAAATAAGATAATTTATACTATAAAATAAGATATTCGCTAACAATTACCTATTATCTGTAAAAAATAAGAATTTTAATAAAATTAAAAAATTTTGAAATTTTTTTTATGGATAATTAAAAAAAATTCATAAGTATCCGTCATCATAACGATAGCCATCATTACCCCTGTCGTAATGCCTGACCCTTCTGGTGTATTGGTACTTAGCAGGTTTCGGCTTAATCTTTTTGGAATCCTTGTAGGTGATATAGATTCCCAGAATCCATGTCAATATTGAAAAATAATGGAAAAAACCAATAATGAACATTCCTAAAATATTGAAAAGCACACCAATTGCAAAAAACATTATTCCCTTTGTTTTATCCCCAAGATAAACAAGGCCAATGCCTGTAAATAAAAATGACCATAATACTGCAATGGTTGGACTCTTTTCACTCATTCTTAATCCTCCAAGTAATTACTTTAAAAATGCCTATCTAAAATTATATCTGCATTAATATTTAAACTAATCGTTTAATACTATGAAAGAGAAATATTTAGGTATGAATAAGAAAGTGATTATATTGATTGCCATTGTTATATTGGCCATTTCTGCATATGGTGCATATTATATAAGCGATACATACCATGCAGATGAAACCGCACTTAAATATATGAACGGCACGGATGATGTTGCAGTTATTAAAACAGAAAACGGACTGCTTCTTGATGGGCCAGGAAATGATACGGCATTAATCTTTTATCCTGGAGCCAAAATCGAATATATCTCATACTTGCCATTATTGACACAGATATCAACTGAAGGAGTTGATTGCTTTTTAGTTGAGATGCCACTTAATCTTGCGATTTTCGGAAAGAATTCAGCGGATGACATCATCAACCAGTATAACTATACTGAATATGTGATGTCCGGCCATTCATTGGGAGGAGTGATGGCAGCCCAATATCTGAATGAAACAAACAATACAGATGCACTGATTTTGTTGGCGGCATATAGCGACAAGCAAATAAATAAACCCGTCCTGTCCATCTATGCAACTGAAGATAAAGTCCTGAATATGGAAACATATAATGAAAATCTTCCTTTTATAAGCAATAACCTGTCTGAAGTCATAATCGATGGTGGAAACCATGCACAAATAGGCAATTACGGCAATCAGCCTAAAGATGGAATTGCTAAAATATCCCCTCAAAAGCAGCAGAAAGAGATTGCAGATGAGATAATCCGATTCATTGACGGATTAAATTAACTGGTGTATAATATGGAAATAAGTGCTGATGAAATGAAAAGGACGATTGAAAGAATCTATAAAAGGTTGGATGAAGTTTCACCTGTTGATTTTGACTGTGGGAAATTATGCGGAGAGGTATGCTGCGTTTATGATGCTGAAGACTACAGAAATGAGGAACTGGCACTGTATCTGCTTCCGGGTGAGGAGCTGATGTATGAAGGAAGTCCTGATTTTGACCTGTATTATATGGATTCATCCGAAATCAAATATCCACATTCATGGAAGGGCCAGATTTATCTGGTTAAATGCACCAATCCTCCGAAATGTGACAGATCAATCCGGCCGATTCAATGCAGGACATTTCCATTAATACCTCATCTTGACAGGAAAGGCGAATTTCATTTAATATTTGATGAAAGCGAATTCCCCTATGAATGCCCTATCGTCCATGACCATATCAGATTGAATGACGATTTTGTAAAAACAACCTATGAGATATGGATGGCGCTCATGGCCAATCCATTGGTCTATGACTTGATAGATATGGATTCAAGAATGAGGGACAATCGGAAAACCGATTATGAAATAGTCATCTGAAAATACTTATATTTAAGTTATTAACAAATTAGTATTATGTACCGCAAAATCATAATTTCTATTTTAGTCTTATTCTTTTTAATTAGTGCGGTGAGTGCTGTCGACTCATCAAACTGGACTACTGCAAATGTAGGCTATGAAGAATTCAGAATACCTCCTGAATATGAAAATCCATACAGCAGCAACTTTCATATGTATGAATACGATGAGGACATTGATGTTTTCACAGTAAGATATGTTAATCCGGCTATAATGAGCTTATACGGATACTTTCTAGAGCACAATACCGCCAAAAAGGTTGAAGTTGCAGGCCATGACGCCATTCATTTTACATCATACGACAGATATGATGAGAAAAACAATTCAAAATTATGGTTTTCAGCCGGTGAAGAGTTTTACTATGTCGCTTGGAGGGGAACAAACATCACCGAAAACATTGAAGAAGTAGTAAAGAGCTCTTCAGATTCCAATTACACCCATGAAGAATTCTATGATATATTGAATGAGGAATATCACAACTATAAAATTGTAAATTCAATTGAATCACAGAGATATGATTACCCGAGAAGCGACAGCGGCCATCATACTTTTGTATCTCTAGGAAGCAATGGTGTTAATTTTGGAATTATGACATGAACTCATAATTTCCAGTTTATTTCTTCAATATCATTTCTGGCAAGATATTCGTTTGCCAATTTGAAATGATTGCAGCCTAAAAAGCCGCGTCTTGCAGAGAAAGGTGAAGGGTGAGAGGTGATTAAGACAAGGTGATTTGGATTTGTAATCAATTCCTTTTTCTTTTCAGCCTGTTTTCCCCAAAGCAAAAAGACAATGGGTTGTGAATGATTATTTAAAATCTCAATGACTTTATCTGTAAATGTCTGCCATCCGCATTTGCTATGGGAATTAGCGTTTCCGTCTTCAACTGTAAGAACTGTGTTCAATAGAAAAACACCCTGTTTTGCCCATGAATCCAGACAACCTGATTCCGGAATGGGATAATCATACTCGTCATTTATTTCTTTAAAGATGTTTTTAAGCGATTTTGGTATCGGTCTGCCGTCAGGTGTGGAAAATGCAAGTCCATGAGCCTGACCCTTTTCATGATATGGGTCCTGGCCTAGGATAACCACTTTTACATTTTCTATTGGTGTTAATCTGAAAGCGTTGAAGATTTCATCATAGGGAGGATATACTGTTTTTGTCTTATATTCCTCATCAATGAACTCTTTTATATTTAAAAAGTAGTCCTTTTCAAATTCCTCTTTTAAGACTAAATCCCAGTCATTTCCTATCATGTTATTCCCCGATTAGTTTTCCTCCACTATTTTTCCGCTCATATGTTCTATGGTTATTTCAAATACCTCTGTTCTATGCAGCAGTCTTGAGATTTCATCAACTGTTTCTTCATGAGTGGGGAAGAACTTGTCTCCCAAGTGAGTTAGTTTTTCGACTTTTTCATCATCATCGGACAATGTCCTGATTTTTCCAAACACTATGACGCTTTTGAAAGTGTATGACCATCCGTCATCATTTTTCACTCCCTTATCCATAACACAATAGGATACCTTATCATGTCTTTGAACTGCATCGTTTTTATGTCCTTTCATCGCTCCGTGAAAGTATATCTTACCGTCCACATATACATGACTCATAGGAATAGCATATGGATAGTCATAATCGCCCAAAAGGGCCAGAACTCCCCTTGGTTCATTAATCAGTATTTCAACACATTCTTCAGCGGTGAGTTCCTGTCTGTGTCTTCTCATCTTTCTAAACATAATATCTAAGGAATAGCAATAATTGCAAATATGAAAAATATTACTGCAATGCATAAGCAGCATACAGAATGAATTGAAGGACCATTATTTTCTTTGCTTTTGAATGGATTTATTAACTCAACAGGATTGTGGGCATATTTATCATTATTGTCATATACATCCCAGAGTTTGATTGCAACCCAAAAGGACCTTACTATACAAATCAGCTGCAACAGCAATGCAATTATAAGAACATAATCTGTTTGATTAAACTTAAAAATATCAAATCCAAAGATTATACTATAAATTAAATAAAAAAACCATGGTGTCTCGTATGCAATTCCTTCAATAGTCCAATTCCTGTTGCTGTGTTTGGAACCGATATAAATAAACCCTAACCCATTGAAGAAACTTATAAATGAGAGGATTACCCACCATAATCTTATTAATTTTTCAAATACATTCATATTATTCAATTAAATTATTGTTTGTTTCAATCTTTTCAACAACCTTCTGACCGTCCTGGGCCATTTCACTGAACATGTCAATTGTTTCCTTCATCTGAGGCAATGCCTGAACTTTATATGTGCTTACATCCTCAATGGCTTGGAGAGCTTCGGCAAATGACGCTTTCAATACATCAGGTGAAATCATAGTCTCCGCACTGTGCTTTTGGATTTCACTGCCCTGTTCCTTAAGCATGTGGGATGTGGATTCTATGATGTTTTCAGTTGTCTGGTTTAAAACGTTGATTTTTTCCATGACGATTTTCTGATCATATAATGCACTTGCAACCATGACCCCTGTTCTTAAAGCGGATACGGTTACGTTTTTAGCACGGTTTACACCACGAATCAGTTCCTTGTTGTTGCGTCTTATAACATTAAGTGAAACGATTCCTTGCTGGTTTACAACAATCATCTGCTGCATGTCCATGATTCTTTGCCTTAACGGGAATAGGACCTCTTCACGCACGAAATCTATTTTGTTCTGGTCAACACCTTCGATTTCAGCAGTCTGTATTTGCGCTTCGATGGATGCATCCATCTGTTTACCAAGTTCAATGTCGGCAAGTAGCTTATTGGTCACTTCTCTAAGATAGTTCTCTTCATTCAAAAGTGTGGTATTGTCATTCTGCAATACTTTACTGCTTTTTTCAAGAGATTGTACAATGTCAGAGATGGCAACTTCAGCCTTTTCATATTTCGCAAAGTATTTTCTGATTGGATTCATGAAGTTTCCGATGACTCCCTTTTTTGCAAAATCGACTTTACTTGGGTCGAGGTCTTTCATCTGTTTGTTCAGTTCGATTAGCTGTTCGCCTATATTATCTGCATCTTTTCCGCCTTTTGTTAAATCAACGAATCTTGTTGACAACATTTCATTATGGGATGCTGATTTTGACATTTCATTCAAACCGAAGTTATCCAACGGTTTTAAAATGCTTTCTCTTTCCTGAGGATTATCCAAATCCGCATCAAATATTGCTACAGCATTATCATCTGCCTGGTTTTTGAGATTTGAATTTTCCAATTTGGTTTTTTCTTCATTTAATGAATTTTCTACGTCTTCTTTAATGCCGTCTACATCTAATGAGAATTCTGCCATAATATCACCTTAATTTAAAAAATCAATCTTGTTTTTATTTATAGTTTCTGTATAAGAATCAATTACTTTTCCATTTTTTATAACGTCAACTGTCACATGGTCAGGGTCAGGCAACTTATATGTTGTATAAAATCCGAAACTGATATCGTAATTAGTTTCATAATATACGCTTTCTAAAGTTTCTGTCTCATGACCAATTTCATTACCTTTACTGTCAAAATATGTTGTTTTTATATTATATCCTTTTGAATCATCCGGAATGCCATTGAATATGGCTGAAGTATATAATGTATAACTTTCCTTGCCGCTGTCACTGTCCCAGCCACCTACATCAGTGATTGTCAAATCAACATGTTCCACATCATCAACCACATCATCCGGTGAGTCATTTCCTCCCATGCTTGTGGTTAATATGAATATTCCTCCAATGACAAGTATTGCTGCAATCAGAATTATGAATATGGATCCATTTGAAAATATACTTGAGCCTACACTCTTTGTATTATCAAAACTGTATCCGCAGTCCATGCAAAATTTAGCATTGTCGGGCAATTCTTTTCCGCATTTAGGACAATTTTTTGTCATTATATCACCTAATAATCTTTAACGGATGTTGTTAAGTTTTCCATATCCTCCAACAACGTTTTAACGTCTTCGCTTGACTGTTCAGATGCACTGATGTTTATCACCAGTTCATTTATCAAATCCTCTATCTGATTTATGATAGTTTTCATGGCATCTATCTTGCTTTTCAGTTCATTTTGAATTCTTGGAGTGTCTTCAGCAGCCAAGTTAACAATGTTTGATGCAGCTTCAGCCTGTTTATTGAACAATTCTTCTGATTTGTCTATTGTGGCGATGAATTTATCATAAGTAATTTGTGGAGGCTCAAATCGTTTTTTTATTAGTTCACGGGCAACCTCCTGTTTAACATCAAACAGCACCTTTAAGTTATTTATATCCTTTTCATATACCTTAAGGGACTCGACTCCATTACTATGTTTTGCATCTATTTTATTTTGTGTTTGATGTATATCAACATTATTATCTTTATCAACCTGCTGATATGTGTTTAATCTGAAAATGTGATATAAATAAACTAAAGGAACGATTGATAAGATTAACAAAACATACATCAGTGTTGTCATATTCGCATAGAAGACCGGTATGGCTATGCATATTAAGATTACATAATATAATCCTATAATCCATGGAATTGGCTCATGAATGTATAAAATATCCTGAACGTTTCCAAACCCACGTTTGAGTCTGACCCTTGAAGCGGCCTTCGACAGTGGGGCGAACTGCAATATCTCCTCATCTGACAGGACATTTTCCTTCGGTTCGACAATCAGTCTAACATCAGATAGGGTTTCGCTATACTTGATAAGATTCCCACTGCTGTCGTAGGCTTTGGAATCTTTAAATTTTAAGGGAGTGGTTAATCTTTTGATTTCACTGGATTTTGGTGTTTCAATAGTCATTGAACTGTACTTCCATAATTATTGTAAAGATATATATTATAGTAAGGGTTTTTAAATTTTTGTATTTAACTTGTTATTATTATTCAAATTCCTTTTCCAAAAGAATTGTAACGGGACCATTATTTAATAGTCTGACTTTCATGAATGCGCCGAATTCGCCTGTTTCGACATTGACGAATTCCCGACACTTGTCTGCAAAATAATCAAACAATTCAGTTGCCTTATCCGGAGCCAAAGCTTTGTGAAAAGAAGGTCTGTTCTTTTTAGTATGAGCATATAAAGTAAATTGGGGAACCAGCAATAGTTTGCCGTTAATGTCCATTACTGATTTGTTCATTCTGCCGTTTTCGTCTTCAAAAATTCTTAGTTTAGCAAGTTTACGGGCCAAATAATCGGCTTCTTCTGTTGTGTCGTTTTCTCCAAAACCGACCAGAACCATCAAACCATCTTCGATTTCACCGCAAATCTGGTCTTCGACTTCGACACTGGCTGAAGTTACCCTTTGAACTACGAGTTTCATCTAAGCACCTATATATTTAAATGATTGAATACATCATCGGTAACTTCTTTAACTGTTTTTGAAGCTTCAAGAAACATCTTTTTCTCAAATTCATTCATATGAATAGGAACAATCATTGCAACTCCATTTTTGCTAATAACCGCAGGAACACCAAGGGAAACATCATTAACATCTTCAATTTCACCTTCAAGATAATTACTGACAGTCAAAACCCTATGCGAATCAGTAATCATTGTTGATATGAGATTTGAAATCGCGAATGCAGGGCCATATTCTGTTGCCCCTTTCTTGGAAATAATAGTATTTCCAGCATGCTTCAATTGTTCAATAAGTCCCCTAACATCCAGATCAACGTAAGTAACGAAATATTTAAGAGGAATACCTCCGATTGTGGTTGAACTTAAAAGTGGAACCATATGATCTCCGTGTTCACCGATTACCCTTGTATGTACTTCAGAACTGTTAATGTCAATTTGTCTTGAAAAATAATTCTTTAATCTCAATGAATCAAGGTGGTTTCCAACCCCTATGACTTTGGATTTTTTAAATCCTGATGCCTTCAAAGCAACAGTGGTCATCACATCAACAGGATTTGTTGCAACCAGTATGATTGAATCAGGAGAATATTCTGCAATTTTTTTGGAATAATAATACACGATTTCGGCATTTGTACTTGCGAGATCCAGTCTTTTCATTCCCTTTTCCCTATGAACTCCAGCCGCAATCAGCACTATCTGTGAGCCTGTTATGTCATTAAAATCACATGATGGGGTTAACCTGCAATCAATATCCCGTGAAGCTAGGGCATCATACATATCATAAGTTTCGCCTTTGGCTTTATCGAGACTTTGAGGTCTTGAAAACATGACAATCTCATCAACTGTATCTTCACGTGCAAGGGTGAATGCCACATTCTTGCCTATAATTCCAGTTGAACCGATAATAGTTACTTTTACCATATAATAATATTGTATTTCTATATAAAAATATCTTACTAAAATGCTTTCCAACAATACTTTGAAAATCAGATAGATTTTTAATGGATAATTAATAATATATTTATTTGAGTGGATGTTATGGTGAATGAAGAATTAAAACTTGAAACAAAATGTTACGATGCCAACGAATACGGTTACCTTTACGGTTTAAACAAAAAAATACCAGATGAGGAATTTGAAAAAGTCAAGCCCTATTTCAGAAAGTTCAAAAGAATGGATTTTGTAGAGGGCAATGTTCAGGTAACCGGAAGGCCGGAAGGATGGAGATGTCTGGAAAAAGATGTCCCGAAAGTCGAAGAAATACTTGGAATAACAAACACTCTTGAAAAAAGACAGAATAAGATTAAGGAAGCCTTTAAAGATCCTATTAAAAAATCAAACCTCATTGACCAATCTTATGAATGGCTGAAAATGCTATTTGAAAAATCCGGCACCCGTCCGGAACAGGACCTGTCCCGTCTTGAAGTTCACTCAACCAAGATATATGACCCCCAAGACAGCTTTAAAAACGGTGCTGAAGATGGTGAAGGGGAATTGTTCATCTATACGCCCCATGGAATGTGGTACATAATCAATAACTGCGGAGAAAATTCAAATAAGTCATTGAATAATGTTAAAACAGCCAAAGGAGGAGCTGTTGGTCACAGACTAATGTATGATGATTTGATTGACAGATTAATCAGGATTTACACTGAAGAGAATTTATATACCGGTGAAAAATTATATTAATGGTGGTTTAGGATATGCAGAAAGTTATTAACGCACATTGTCATATTTATCCTGAAAAGATAGCGGACAAGGCAGTCATGGGAATTAGAGATTTCTATGACTTGGACATGTCATTAAACGGCAAATTGGATGATTTGATTAGAGATGGAAATCTGGTTGGAGTAACACATTACCTTGTCCATTCTGTTGCTACAACACCAAAGCAGGTCCAGTCAATTAATGAATTTATTGCTCAGTCCGTTGACAGCCATCCTAATCTGTTCACAGGTTTTGGAACTCTTCACCCTGACAGCGAAGATATTCAGGGCGATTTTGATTATCTGATTGAATTAGGGTTGAAGGGAGTTAAGCTGCATCCCGATTTTCAGCAGTTTGCCATGGATGAAGAACGTGCATTCAAGATAGGTGAAGTTGTAAGCGAAGGCGGAGTGCCTATGCTTGTACACTGCGGGGACTTCAGATACAACTACTCCAATCCCGAACAAATCAAGGCTTTTTTAGATAAGTTCCCAGATATAACTTTTATTGGGGCTCATTTTGCCGGCTGGAGTTTATGGGAGGAAGCTACAGATAAACTATCCGGTTATGATAATCTTTATGTTGATTTGAGCTCTAGCCTATATGCGCTTAGTCCTGAAACTGCTTTAAGGCTGATTCATGCATATGGAAGCGACAGGGTTCTTTGGGGAACTGATTATCCTATGTGGGAGTCCGTAAGTGAAATGGAATATTTCAACAGGATTGACCTCACTGATGAGGAACGCTCCCAAATTCTTTATGACAATGCCGCTAAACTATTGAAGATTGAATGATTGTTTAGCGTTTTACTTTTTTTTGAACTAAAATTTAAACAATATCTATTTTTTAAAATTATAAAGATTACTTGAAATAATCTAATTAAACATTAAAATTAGTAAAAATTAATTTTAATAATTAAGATTGACCTAAACTAAAATTAAAGAATAAAACAAAGATTTATATACTATTAAAAGCTTAATAATTAAATTAACTATTCAGTTTAATCAAATTTTGGGAGACACAAAAATGACTATCTCAAACCCAATACAAATTATATTAAACAACAATAAGACTAACCATCCAATGGTAGATATTGACATTATCAAAAGTCCCATGAAATATGAGATTTTAGAGCTGTTAAGACACGATGAAATGAATTTTGAAGACATCGTGAAGAATACTTCAAAATCCAAAGCCAGTGTTTCAATGCATCTCAGGGACTTAAGAAAAGAGGGAATTGTACAATATAAAGCGGACCCCCTGGATAACAGAAAAAAAATTTTCTACCTGAATTCTGAATATCTGGGATCAATCGATTCAAATAGAATCAAGCTGGCAGAAAAGGAACAGACCAAATTATTAATCGATGAATTTATCCAGAATGGGGAAATTGAATATATTATTCTTTTAACCCATACATTCAAATCATTATTATTTGAATTCGGAATGGACATTTCACCAGTGCTTCAAAAAGTCGGAAACCATATTGGAGAATACCTATATGAACAGCTGAAGGACGATGATTTGGACGTCTTCATAAAAAACATTTCAAAATATTGGTACGATAACAATCTGGGAGTTTTATCTTTTAATATAAAAAATAATATTGAAATAACCTGTTTTGATTGTTTCGAATCAATGAACAGTGCAAAAATAGGTTTGCCTTCCTGTTTTTTAGAAAAAGGCATGTTGGAGACATTATTCAATAACTATTTTAAATTTAATCTGAAAATTTTAGAAACCAAATGCTACTCAATGGGCGATGATAGATGTGTGTATGAGCTTGAACCTTAATTATTCAGTTCAGCCTTGACAATTTATCTAAAAAGCCCATATTTATATCAAATCAATGAATATTAAAGACAATGAGGCAATATTTATGAAAAAAATAGAAATGAACCGTCTATTCTCCATCATTATATCTGCCTCCATCATACAATTTGGCTAATGAAACCTTAGAAAAATCATTTTCATAAAGATTTATGGGATTTTGGATTCAATATTCAATGAGAAATTGAAAACAACACCGATTAATCGAAAATTGAAACCCACAACAAAAAGAATACAATTGTTTTGAATAGACAGATGTATTTAACAATCAGATGGTCAATCCACACATATGCAACAAAATATACGATATCCCCCCGATATTGAAAGTACCTCCCCATATGATTGTTGATAATTCCCAGACAAGATACGGAGATCCTATAGATCTTATGATACCGTCCTGCAATGCAGGCAAATGAATTAAATGAAAAATAGTAGGTGATTCATCATCTACTATTTTTTGAAAGCGTTAACTGCCGGAACGGTCAGCAGGTCTTTTGAAATCATATCATTAACTTCATCCCAACTAAACCATCCGTAGTCATCATGTTCATCACTGATAACAACTTCATCACTTTCACAAGCCACTTTCATAATCAGTTGAATGGATTTGATTTCTTCAGATGTTTTACAGGCGGTATAATCGTTTCTAACAACATTATACAATGAATCAACATCAACTTCAAGTCCTGTTTCTTCAAGATATTCCCTTTTCAATGCTTCATCGAAAAATTCGCATTTTTTTACTTTTCCGCCCGGAATTTCCCATCTACCGGCATCATGAGCTGAACGGGACCTTATTTTTAAAAGCAAAACCTTTTCATTAAGTTCACATATTCCTCTTACTGTTAATCCCCACATTGTCATGCGAAAAACTCCAAAAAAAGATAAAAAAAAGGGATATGTTCCCTTTTTATTGTTTCATTGCCTTTTCAACAGCGACCGCTACAGCAACTGATGCTCCAACCATAGGATTGTTTCCCATACCGATCAAACCCATCATTTCAACATGGGCAGGTACGGATGAAGAACCGGCAAACTGGGCATCTGAGTGCATGCGTCCTAATGTATCTGTCATACCATATGATGCAGGACCTGCCGCCATATTGTCCGGATGCAAGGTTCTGCCTGTTCCTCCACCTGAAGCAACAGAGAAGTACTTTTTACCTTGCAGAATACATTCTTTCTTATATGTTCCTGCAACAGGATGCTGGAAACGTGTAGGATTTGTTGAGTTACCTGTGATGGAAACGTCAACTCCTTCAAGATGCATAATAGCTACGCCTTCACGAACATCATCGGCACCATAACATCTTACTTTTGCTCTTTCACCATCTGAATATGCCTTTTCCTTAACGATTTTCACCTCACCAGTGAAATAATCGAATTCTGTTTCAACATGTGTGAAACCGTTGATTCTGGAGATGATTAAAGCGGCATCTTTTCCAAGCCCATTCAGAATTACTCTTAATGGCTTTTCACGAACTTCATTTGCTGAGTTGGCAATGCCTATTGCTCCTTCAGCTGCCGCGAAACTTTCATGGCCTGCTAAAAAAGCAAAACATTCACTTTCATCGCTCAATAACATTGATGCTAAATTTCCATGACCCAAACCGACTTGCCTGTCATCAGCAACACTTCCAGGAATGCAGAATGCCTGCAGTCCTTCACCAATAGCTTTTGCAGCATCGGATGCCTTTGTGCAGCCCTGCTTTATGGCTATTGCAGCTCCAAGAGTGTATGCCCAACATGCATTTTCAAAACAAATCGGCTGAACCCCTTTTACAATATCATATGGGTCAAATCCTTTATCAAGACATATCTGCTTTGCTTCCTGGAGGTCTTTAATACCGTATTTTTCAAGTACTGGAGTGATCTGGTCGATTCTTCTTTCATAGCTTTCAAATAAACTCATGCTCATTCACTCCTCGGATCTATTTTTTTTACTGCATCATCAAATCTTCCGTATTGGCCTGTTGCCTTTTCAATGGCTTCAAGTGGGTCAACTCCGTCCTTGATTGCATCCAGCATTACACCTAAGTTGATGTATTTGTATCCTATTATTTCATTATCCTCATCAAGGCCAATTTCGATAATGTAGCCTTCTGTCAATTCAAGATATCTTGGTCCTTTTGATTTTGTTGAATAGATTGTTCCTACTTGGCTTCTGTGGCCTTTTCCTAAATCTTCAAGGCCTGCACCGATTTGTAGCCCTCCTTCTGAAAATGCGGATTGTGTTCTTCCATAAACAATCTGTAAGAATAATTCGCGCATTGCAGTGTTTATCGCATCACATACCAAATCTGTGTTCAATGCTTCAAGGATGGTTTTTCCGACAAGTATTTCGCCGGCCATTGCGGCTGAATGGGTCATTCCGGAACATCCCAATGTCTCCACCAATGCTTCTTCAATAATGCCCTCTTTAACATTCAATGTTAATTTGCAGCATCCCTGTTGAGGTGCGCACCATCCTATTCCATGAGTAAAACCGGAAATGTCTCCGATCTGTTTTGCTTTTACCCATTTGCCTTCTTCAGGTATTGGAGCAGGGTCATGATTTGCGCCTTTTCGTACAGGACACATATTTTCGATTTCTGTTGAATATATCATCATATTTCTCCAAAATTTTTTTTCTAGAATTATTTTTCTGTTTTTTGATTAATGTATTTTTGCATATTTGATTAAATTAATGTAGATAATGGTCATTTAAACAATGTTTTTTTTACATGCATATTATTTAAAATTAAAAAGAAGTTAATTTAATTATAGTTAAGACTAATAACTATCAGAATTATTAAATGTAAAATCAATATTTGTTGGGTGACTTTTCAGTCAGTTTACAGTGATGCAGTCATTTGGACAAATCGCCACACATACCCTACAGCTCTTGCAAACCTGAGAGTCACGAACAGAAGATACGTCATCAATGATGATTAAGACATTGTTAGGACATGCAATAGTGCATTTTTCACATCCGTCACAATCTTCAACGTTAATATCAATATGGCAATCCTCAATCTCTTCAGTTTTCTCTTTCTTTTTGCCTCTTTTAAAAAGTGAACCTAAACCCATATCAATATATATTAAAATCATGCCTTATTATTATTTGGATTTTCCCTATGAAAAATATGGATAATCGCCTAACAAATTGAGAAGGCCGATCATAACTCACCTGCTCCTAAGATTTGATTTTTGAAAAAATTCCACTAACAATGAGAACCGCAACTGCAATGACAACATAGATTGTCATTTCAAAATTATTTGAATTTGAAATTAACTCAAATACCCCAATCGCCCACATTAAAAGAACAAATACAGGCAAAACGTATCTAAGATTAAATTTCCAAATTTTTCCGACTTTGAATTTGCTGTTTTCATTTAATACTGGTATCAAAGAATCGAGATCATATATCCATGCGAAGATTATACTTTGAACTACAATCAAAAAAAGAATGCAGAATTCATTTACAAATCCGTCAACAACACCAACAAGATAACTGCTGATGCCTGTTGTAAACAATAAAGAAAATGCACATCCTATAACTGATAAGACAGTTACGGTTTTTTTACGTGACCAATCAAATTTGTGCAATGTTGAATTAACCATAGGTTCAAAAATCGCTACAGCGGAGGTTATTCCTGCAAATAAGATTGAAAGGAACAATAACGGTGAAAGAATATGTCCTATTGGCCCCATAACGTTAAATATCATAGGGAATACGACAAATACCAATCCAGTTCCCTCACTGACCAATTGAACAATAGGAGTTCCAGCGGTTGCAGACATATAACCCAAAATGGAAAATATTCCCAAAGCTGTAAATACTTCAAATGAGCAGTTGGCTAAAACAACTATCAAAACATTATCATTCAATTTAGATCCTTCAGGCAAATAGCTAGCATAAGTAAGTGCAATGGCCTGACCTATGCTTAATGAGAAGATTATCTGTGAAAAGGCTGCAAGCCATATGTTGATATTAAAAAGCATGCTCCAATCAGGATTTAACAATGCCACAATACCGACACCGGCACCTGGAAGTGTGAAAGCATAAACTATAATGAAAAACATCAAGCAAAAAAGTAAAGGTATCAAAATCCTTGAAGCTTTACCAATGCCCTCATTTAAATCCCTGTGAGATATGAACCAAAGCAAAAACCCCATTATTAACAAGCTGATTGAGGTGGGAATCATTAGCATGGCCATATTGGATAAATTGGAACCGCCCGCAACATTTTGAACAAAAAATGCCGCAGGGTCATTTCCCCAAGGAAAAGTTATGCTGGAAGCCACATATATCAAATCCCAACTTAAAATAACCACATAATAAATTACAACTATAAAAACAAATATTACCAGCATCCAAGAAACAAACTCAAGTTTAGGATTGATTTCCTTTAAAATATTGGAAAATGAATCCTTGTAGTTATAGCCTATGCCATATTCCAAAACAAGAAATGGAATGCCCATTATTGCAATAGCAACAAGATATGGAATGAAAAATGATCCTCCTCCATTAGAGTATACAACATAACTGAAACGCCAGATGTTGCCTAATCCGACAGCGGCACCAATCATTGCCAATAAAAATGAAAGTGAGGAATCCCATTGATTTTGATTTGCCATATTTTTTGCACCAAATATACTATGTATTAAATAATATAAAATTAACGGGATTTAAAAAAAAAGTTAAAATCCATAATGGATTTTTAAAGATTTTCATTAAAAAACTCTGCAATCTTTTCAAATGGGATTACGTCAGTTTTATAGTACAGGTCTGTGTGAACAGCATCGGGAATAATCATTAGTTCCTTATTGTCACCTTTTAATTTTGCAAATTCATCTTCTGAGAAGTATCTTGAATGTGCTTTTTCGCCATGAACAATTAAAACGGCTGACCTGATTTCATCTGAGTATGCGATTATCGGCTGGGATATGAATGACATGCATCCTACAGCATTCCATCCGTCATTTGAGCCCGGTGACCTTTCATGATAGCCCAATTCCTCAATATAGAAGTCATGATAATCTTTTACAAATTGAGGGAAATCATCAGTGACCTCTTTTACAACCCCTCCTGCTCTTGCATATTCACCATTTCTATAATCTTCTGTCCTTTGATTGTTTAAGGCGACTTTCATTTCATATCTTGAATCTGCATTATCATCTGCATCATAATAGCCCTTTGCGGTTACGCGTGTCATGTTATACATGGTGGATGTCACGGTTGCCTTAATACGGGTATCCAGAGATGCTGCATTTAAAGCCATACCTCCCCATCCGCAGATGCCGCAGATACCAATTCTATCAGCATCCACATCATCATTGGTGGCCAAGAAGTCTACTGCAGCTTGGAAATCTTCAGTGTTGATGTCCGGTGAAGCCATAAAGCGAGGCTGGCCTCCACTTTCACCAGTGAATGAAGGATCAAAAGCAATTGTTAAAAATCCCATTTCAGCCAAAGTTTGGGCATATAATCCTGAAACCTGTTCCTTGACTGCACCGAATGGTCCACAACATGCTATGGCAGGTAATTTTTCATCAGCATCCAATGGTTTGTACAAATCTGCGGCCAATGTTATTCCATATCTATTTACAAAAGTTACCTTTTCATGATAAATCTTATCGGATTTGGGAAATACCTTATCCCATTCATCACACAAAACTAGTTTTTCACATTCCATAATTATCAACTTAAATTTTCAGTTAATAATCATTTTGTTAAAAATATTATATAAATGTTGATTGGAACAACAAAAAAAATAGTTAATTAGGTTTAGAATTTTAAACCTAATTCGTAAGCTTCTTTTAACTTTTCTTCCTGTTCGTCGGCCACAATACCTGCAGGACCTGCGCTACCGGCATCGACATGACCAATCACTTCATATCCCATGAAAGTGAAAGGTGAGAACTTGGTCATTTCAATATAGTCTGCGTATGTTCCTTCAGGCTGGTTTTCGGTAAATATTAATGCTGCTTTACCGGATAAGCTTTTATCAGGGTTTTGGCCTATTGAATAAAATCTGTCGATTATTAATTTACCTTGAGCGGACATCTGACCGTAATAGATTGGTGTTGCAAAGATTACGCCATCAGCTGCAACCAAATCATCAAGAATCTTGTTTCCGTCATCAGCCCTTACGCATTCAGGGTTTTCAGCGCAGTACATGCATGCTTTACAAGGTGCGATATCACATTTTTCCAAGTAGTATTTGACTACTTCTCCTCCATTTTCCTCTATTCCTTTAATCATTTCATCCATTAATACGTCACAGTTTCCACCGACACGTGGACTTGCGTTAAGTGCTACAATTTTCATTTTTTAAATCTCCTAAAATTGTAATTAAAAATATATACTTTAAATTTTAAATAAGTTATTGTTTAGGTGTTTAAATGGTTGAAATATCTGTCATAATCCCTGTATATAATGTTGAGGAATATCTTGAAGAATGTCTGGACAGCATAGTCAATCAGAGTTTCAAGGATATCGAAATAATCTGCGTTGACGACGGGTCAACCGACAACTCATCAGACATCCTGAACGAATACCAGAATAACGATTCAAGAATAAGAATCATCACACAGGAAAATCATGGAGCGGGATCCGCCAGAAATGCCGCCTTAAACGACTCCAAAGGCAATTATATTTATTTTATGGATTCGGATGACTATTTGGATTTGGACGGCCTGAATAAGCTGCATTCCCTATCACAGGAAAATGATCTTGATTTGGTGTTATTCAAATTGCTGAATTTCAATGAGAAAACCGGTGAAAAGGATTATGATTATTCCAACATGCCGTTTCTATTGGATATTGGTAAAGACGTGTTCAGCTATCAAGATTTTAAATATGACCTGCTTAAGGTTGATGTAAGTCCCTGCAACAAGTTTTTCAAAAGGGAATTGGTTGAAAACAAAAGATTCCTGGAAGGTTTGATTTTTGAAGACAATGCATTCTACATTGATTACATTTTTGATGCCGAAAGAATCTATTTTCTAGACGAAATACTTTATTACAGAAGAATCAGAAATGATTCCGTCATTACAAAGGCATCGAAAAAGCATGCTGACATTATTGAAGTCTATGACCACATCTATCGGAAGTTCAAGGACAAGGGCATGTATCCTGAATTTCGGGAAATGCTATTCATGAGAAAGATTGACAGCATATATTACAGATTTAGTCTAATCAAGCCTGAATGCAAGCAATATTATTACAATCATATGAAATCATCATTTTTAGAGCAAAAGGATGAATATGAAACTGAATTAAAATTGGAAGAAATCGAAGAGTATCATAAAAACATATTCAATGCGGTTATTGAATCCCAAAGATTTGAGGAAGTTGATGTTTATCTGAAATTTTATCAGTTAAAAACAAAATTAGAAGCACTTAAAGAGGAAAACAATAAACTTAAACATGAAAACAATGAGTTGAAACGAAAAAATCAGGAACTGTTATCCTCAAAAAGTTGGAAAATCACCAAACCGTTAAGAAAGCTTAAGGGGAACTGATCATGGTTAGGATATCTGTCATCATGCCGGTATATAATTGCGAAAAGTATCTGGAGAAATCCCTTGATAGTTTAGTCAACCAGTCATTCGGCGATATCGAGATAATCTGTGTCAATGACGGGTCAACCGACGGCACTTCAGACATACTGAATGAATATCAAAAGAGGGATTCAAGAATCAGAATCATCAACCAGCAAAATAAGGGTGCGGGAGCAAGCAGAAATATTGGATTGTCCGAAGCAACAGGGGAATGCATCTATTTTATGGACAGTGACGATTATCTTGATTTTGATGCCTTCGAGAAACTGATTGGGTTTATAGATGACAATGAATTTGATTTCATAATATTCAAGATAAGCAATTTCCTTGACGAGACAGGCAAACTGATTGATGATGACTACTACAACATGCCTTATTTAAAAAGTCGCGTCGGTTTGGATTCATTCAATTATAATAACGTGAAGGATTTTGCACTGGAGTTGTGTGTATGTCCTCCGGGAAATCTTTTTAGGCGTGAATTCATATCAGATGTCAGATTTCCGGAAGGCTTGCTCTTTGAAGATAACGTGTTTTTCACACATGCGCTTTTTAAAGCCGAAAAGATATACTTTTATGATGAATTCCTATACAACAGACGCAAACATACAGATTCGACAACAACCCCCTTAACGGTGAAATCCCTTGACATTATCGATATCGCCAGCCTGCTTCTGGATTTATGTGACGAATATCATCATGAAAACCATAAAGAGGAATTATACTACAGGATTTTTCACAACATCTATCGATTATTCAAAAGGGCTGATGAATCACAAAAAGAATTGTTCTTTGAAAGAATCAGACAGGATTATCTGAAGAATAAGGAAAAATGGGAAAACGACAATTACTTTAAAAAAGAGTTGAAGCCTAGATACAGGCACATTTTTGAATGCGCAATAAAATCAAGAAATGCAGATGAGTTCGAATCATGCGTCGACAGCTATTCAGCTGAAAGCAGATTTAAAAGATTAAGGAAAAAATTACTATGAAACTATCTAAATCTAAAATCAACACATATCTGAAATGTCCACTGGAGTTTAAGTTTCAATATATTGATGAGATTGAAGCCGAACCCAATAAATACATGATTCTTGGAAGCGACGTCCATTCCGTAGCCGAAACATTTGCAGACCGATTCGGAGATGAGCTGGATAACGTCAATATCAAGAATGAACTTTTTAAGATCACTGACGATTTGGATATCGGTTATGATATTTCAGAGCACGTCGATAATTTAAGCTTGTTTTTCAAAGAGGTGTTTGTTGACAATGACTACAAGCTATTCAGCCAGGAGGAATACCTTCATGATAAAATCCATCGCTTTTCTGGGATTTGCGACATTATCCTTGAAGATGATGATGAGAATCTGGTAGTTATTGACTATAAGACCAGCAATTCCAATTCATTTCACAAATACAGAAGAGAACTGTGTTACTATAAGCTTCTAGTTGAAAATGTTTATGAAAGGGAAGTCAAAAGCGTCGGAATATTCTTTACTAGAAATGGCCGTTTAAGACTGCTTGATGTGCGTGATGAGGAAAACAAAAGGAAATTTCTGCATTCCCGTGAAATAGATGAAGCCATTGATAAATTCTATTTTGTAAGAAATGAAATAAATAACGGCAACTTTGATGCAAACCCACAGTATTTATGCAGATTCTGCACATATAAAGATATTTGTGACTATTTTTAAAATAAAAAAAAGTGAAGTTATGAGGATGCTTCCTCAACTTCGTCAAAATCAACTTTTTCACCGAGTATTCTAAGACCAACAAAGAGTACGATTATACCGACAACCAGGGATATATAGAACGGTACTCCTAAACCTGCTGGGATGTATCCAATGAATACGGCTACAAGCGCAACGAATATCGCATAGTAGATTTGTGTTTGAACGTGGTCAATATGGTTACAACTGGTACCCATGGATGACAGAATTGTTGTATCTGAAATCGGTGAACAGTGGTCTCCGAAAATTGCACCGGTCAATACTCCACTTGTACAGACGATTGTGAAGTTCATATCACCAGTACTTACGGCCCAACCTAAAGGAATGGCCAATGGCATTAAGATACTCATTGTACCATAAGCTGTACCTGTAGCAAATGAAATCAATGCACCTAAAATGAAGATCAGTGCAGGTACAATCCATGCTGGAATTGTTCCGCCTAAAACTCCAACCAGATAGTCGGCAGTTCCGACATCACCGATAACACTTCCTAAGGACCATGCGAGAAGCAGGATTACGCCGGTGATAACAATGGTTTTCATACCTCCGATCCATTCGGTGATTGCATCTTCAATAGTCAATATGTGTTGGCCGACAGCCATCACGATAGCCACTATAGATGCGAGAAGTGCAGCCTGGAACAATGCAACGGATGCATCTGAAGCTGCTAAAGCTTCAAATATTCCATTGAATGATAATGGAGCAGTGTGCATTAAGGTAATGAGAGCTTGGTCTTCTCCACCTAAGATGGTGGTGTATCCGCTCCAGTAAAATGCAATAAGTGCACCGATAATCAATGTTGCAACAGGTATGATTGCATTCCATACTGAAAGCTTGATTCCTTCAACAGGTTTGACTTCATCAAAACCAGGTGCTTCAGGAACAATAACTTCTTCTCCTTCTTTCCTTTTACGAGCAGCTTGTTCTGCTTTTTTCATTGGACCGAATTCATATAATGTCAATGCAGATATTACAATGAATATCAGAATGAATATATTATAGAATCTGTAAGGAATAGTCTGCAAGAATATTCCAAATCCTGTGACGTTACTAACTCCCACTGATTGGAAACCGGCTGCAATTAAACTAACTTCCAATCCAATCCAGGTTGAAATAATTGCAATACCAGCTACAGGAGCCGCAGTTGCATCTACTACAAATGCTAATTTTTCTCTAGATACTTTAAGTTTGTCCATTACAGGTCTCATGATAGGACCTACGATTAAGGAATTTGCATAATCATCAAAGAATACAAATAATCCTAAAAGCCAAGTGAATAGCTGTGCTTTTCTTGGAGTGTCCGCTCTTTTTGCAAATGCATCAGCAAGAGCCTGTGCTCCACCCATTTTAGTAATCAGTTGGATAACTCCTCCAATAAGCAGACATTGAAGAATAATACCTGCATTCCAAGGATCAGCCATACAAGCAATGATTTGTGAACCTAAATCCAGGAACGCATTGATTGCTGTGTTAATGATATTCAAATCATTAATATTCAACATGAATTCCCCAACGAAAACCCCAATAAATAAAGATAAAACTGTCTCTTTTGTTATGAATGCTAATCCGATAGCGACAAGAGGCGGTAATAATGTTAATATACCGAATCTAACAGCATTATCTGAATTTTCAGGCAAGGCAGTAATCCATAATGATAATACAAAAAGGGCTATAATAGAAACAGCGGCTACTAAACCTAATTTCATATTGTCATTCATTTATTATCACACCATTTTCCTATACATTTATTAAAATAATTAATTATTTCAAATAAACAAGATAATACACATCAAACGTTATTATCTACATTTAATTATTGGTTGTTAATACTATAAAAATATTATTTTTAAAAAACTGTATAATTAAACAAGAAAATTGAGAAAAATGAAAAAAATTAATAATTTTGCAAAGTATTCGATTAATTTTTTTAAACAATCATATTGATTTCTTTAATTATTTCAACAATATGCTCATCTTATTATTATTACCCTGAATATCTTCAGGATTTGAACCTTTCTCTTGAAAATCCGAACAATGTTAAAAAAAGAAAAGGTATGCAAATAATTAATTTAATTATTTGCTTTTAACCACAATTTTATTGGAAATGCTTAATCTGCCATAACTGGATTTAATGGTATATCTGCCGACTTTCAGTTTTTTAATACTGATTTTAGCGATACCCCTCTTATTAGTTTTGGCGTTGTATTTTTTACCTTTAATTGCAAAAGTAATTTTTTTGCCCTTCAGGGCCTTTCCTTTCGTGTTGACCAGCTTTGCCTGGAAAGTTAATGTCTTTCCTTTTTTGACTGACTTGTTTTTAGCGGTCAAAGTAGGTTTAACGGTTATCTTATTTGAAACCTTAAACCCTTTATAGGTAACGCTGACAGTGTATTTGTTGGCAGTTAACCTGTTTAATCTGACAGATGCAAAACCGTTTTTATCAGTTTTGGCGGAATATGATTTTCCATTGATTATTATTTTAATTGATTCGCCTGAAATCGGCTTTCCAAAATCTCCATATACTTTAACCTTATAATAGTCATTCGCCCCATAATACATGACAATATCCCTATTATCAGTTAAACGGGCGGACACCCTAATATTCTGGAATACGCTCTCATTATTGGAAGGGTTTGAAACTGTAACCTTATGGTTTCCCACATTCAAATTGATACTGAATGATATTTCACCGTTATCGTCACTGGTTTTTTCATATTCGGCATTGTCGACATTTAGAATTACTTTTTTGTTTGCAATCCTGTTTCCAAACTGGTCATGCAGTATGATTCTGTAATCTGAATTTAAGGTATATGTGGCTGAAGAAGGCAAATCGATCTTTAACAATATTTCAAAGCTTAGATTGCCTTTTGAGCCGTTATAATTATCTGAATAATACTCGGCTGAAATATTGTAGATTCCGTCTGCCAAACTGAATGGAATTGATGCACACCCATCGGTAAGATCAAATGTTTGGGTGCTGTTGTTAAATTCAACAGCGATTCTGCCATTCTTAACGCTATTATTGAATTGGTCAACAACACTTACAACAAAGTTATTTCCAACAATATCTATTGCAGTGGTTGTGTTATATCTGGCTAACACTGTGAATGCCTTGATACATGCCACTTGAGATTTATAGGTATGTAGAGCATAGGTTTTTGACAGATAAAACAGGTCTTCCCAATTTTCACCGTCATAGCTAACATAAGATATTCCAGGGAAATAGATTGCCTTGTTGAGTGATGCGATTTCTGAAATAGGAACTCCTGACATTTTATCGGTTGTGGTATTGAATACGATTTCAAAAACATCGCCCTCATATAAGGGAATGATGTCGTCCAGATGGAATGTGTAATAACCTGCAGAGGATGTTCCGCTTTTGGTTGATTTCAAGACGTTGTTGACATACACCGATACTGTCCAGTTGGTCAATTTTTCAAAGTATGTGGATACTCCGGACAAAATTTCAAAGTCAGTTGCAGTAAACTTGTTCTTATACCATACGCCAAGCCTGTTATCATGCAAATAATCAGTTTTACCTGCAATGTCATACTGATAGTTCTTATCATATCTTACTGTATCATTCAAAACAAATGTATATGCGATTCCTTCAACACCAGGTTTTGCAAATGATTCATCATAATAGGATACATAAAAGTATCCGTCATCGCCCCAATTCGGACCCCAGCTGTTTTTAACAATCCATGCGCCGTCACCATCTGCATAGCTTCCGAAATAGAAATTGTCTCTTGAATAGTTATCATCCCATCCGACGATGGTAACTGCATGATTTGAAGGATACAATGCCCAAGTATAGTAATTTGACCCATTATACAGGTAATAGTCATCAAAGTAAATGGAAGTACCGACGGCACCGTATTTCAGGATTGCAGTTTTTATTGCATCATTATCCGTATAATTGTCCCTTTTCAGGAACAGTATATTCTGGATATGCAATATGCTGTCCAGAACAGGGGACAGGACGGACTTGTCATCAAACAAATCTGACATTTCATCGACAGGACCAAGCCAACCTGCGAAATATCCGAACGGCATGGAATCATATCCCCCTTCGTTGGTGTCCATTTTCCATCCGTAATCTGAATATAATGCAATCAGGTTTTTCATGTTTTCCTCTGACAAGTCGAATTCTATTCCTGTAGCCTTTTTAAGACAGGATTCCAGAACTGCCATTGCTGTAAATGCCCAGCAGTTGCCGCTGGATTGCTGGTCTTTCACCCGTGTTACAAGACCTTCCTGTATTAGACTGTAATAACTTGGAATGTCGGTGATTTCAATATCCTCCACCGTATAAATTGTATAGTTTTCTCCACCGAGATGGACGTTCAAATCATTTGTGTCAACGTAATCATTATCCAAAGGAGCAAAATTATTTTTATATGCATTATTTCTTATAGGTAAACGTAGATTATTCAAAAGGGAATATATTGCACCTGCCTGAATCTTAGCGCTGTTATTTTCAAATAGATTAGACAGTAAAACTAAATCGGTAGAATTGTCAATGAATAATGCTCCGCCGTTTCTTGCGGAATTATTGTTGAACACTCCATATGTGGAAGCAAAAGTTCCATACATATGATAAACTGATCCTCCATCCCATTTTGCAGAATTGTTATATAGATTATTGTAATTTAATGTCACATCACTGTTCAATGTTGTTATTGCTCCACCAAATGTCGCGGAACAGTTGATGAAATCACTGTGGTCGATTTTAAGGGGAGATGATTTGATATAGACCGCTCCTCCCGCATCGTCAATGGTGTAACATCTTATGAATTTTGACCTGGAGATGGTTACATCGGCTGTATTTTCACAGGCAATGGCTCCTCCGAAGTTATATGCATAGTTGTTTATGAATTGGGAATTTGAAACGCTTAGGTAACCTGCGCCCATGTATATTGCCCCTCCATATACGGCATATCCGTTTTCGAATGTGCAGTTTGTGATTGTGACTTTGGAGTTTTCGTTTGTATTAGATGTGTATATTGCGCCTCCGTAATTGTTCCCATATCTATCCGGCGCACTTCCATAGCCAAAATTGAAGATTGTGTTTGTTGCATTGATTGTTGCAAGATTAGTAATTGACATGTCCCTCAATGTAACATTTGTCAATGTCAGAAGGGAATTAACTGTAAATCCGACACCGTCATATCTGATTATTGTTTGTGTCGGGTCAGTTCCAATAATATTCACCATTTCGATTGATTTGGAATAATCCAGGTCATATTCCCCATTTGCCAAATGAATATTGGAATTTCCCTTAATTCTTTCTGCTGTCAAGTATTTATAAGGATTATGAATGGATCCATCACCGCTGTCATCTTCAAGTGATGCATCGAAGTAGTAATCATTATTTGATGTTAATGTATCATCGTGATTGTCTATTGCAGTGACCGTCTGGTTTTCATCAATTTCACTCAGGTCGCTTGCTTCATCGTTTATTGCGTAGCATGACGGAATTACTAACATCAAAAGCAATGCCATCAGGATTATTTTATGATATTTAGCCAATTTCATTCCCCCAAAAAAAGAAAAAAGAAATAGGGATTATATAATCCCTATCTTCTAACTTTTAAAGTTTTCTTAACTGTGTCTTTTCCGTAGATTACTTGGTATTTGTATTTTTTACCAGCTCTAAGTTTATTGAGTATACTTTTCTTAATCTTAAAGGTTGCAACACCTTTCTTGTTGGTTTTTGCTGTTACTTTTTTACCTTTAATCTTAAGAACAATCCTTTTACCTTTAATCGCTTTTTTCTTAGATGTTTTTAAGGTTACTTTAACTCTTACTCTTTTTGCTGATTTTTTGATGCTTTGGTTTTTAGCTTTGATAACATTTTTAACGGTAACTTTTACAGTTTTTGAAACCTTATTGTAAGTTACTTTAGCAGTGTACTTTTTAGGTTTTACTTTCAGGTAGAATGTAGCATAACCGTTTTTATCTGTTTTTGCTTTCAATGTTTTTCCAGCTATTTTTAAAGTCACGACTTTGCCCGCGCCAACGGATTTGCCGTTTATTGTGACGCGAACTTTATATCCAAATCCGTAATCCACGTTTGCATTACTTGCCACTACTTTTATGACATCTTCTGTTGGAGTGACTGGGTCTTCAGAAGATTTGTTGTTATCGACTTTAACATCTGAGTTGTTCAAGGCGATGCTTGCATCTCCTTTAACGCCGTCAGCAACCAACTTGTTGTTTACAATAGTTCCATTGCATCCGTCTAGGGAAATGGTCTTTTTGCTTGTTGAAGAAACGTTGTTTCCCTCGATATCAACATTTGCATCTTTTGCATAAATGCCTAAGGTTTCAACAGGGTCAACCATAGGATAACTGTCTGCAGATTCACCGACATTAGTTCCGTTGGCTACAATGACATTGTCCTTAATTGTCGCATCAGCGTTTTTAACGCCTATTGCAATAGTGTAATTACCGTTTGCGGTAACTTCATTATCACTGATGTCAGCTTTATTAGCTACAATGGACATGCCATAAGCGGTATTGGAGTCAACATCGACAACATTGTCCTTAATTGTTAAATCAGAAGTTTTGGTTCCCCAATCGTCAGCATATATACCATATGCAACATTTTCGGATGAAGCTGTGAAATCATTTCCTTCAATGTTTGCTGTTGTGGATGCTTGAACAGCAATGGCGGCAGCATAATGGTCATCTGATGTTACATCAACAGAATTGTCCTCAAATGCAATGTTGTTTCCTTTGATTTGAACGCCGTATGCATAAGCATGGCCGTTGAGTGCAATATCGTTGCCTATGATTTTGGCGTCATTGCCATCGGCAAACAGCAATCCGTAAGTGGTATCTGAATATCCTGCGGATTCGTTATAGTCAACGATAAGAGTATTTTCCTCAAAGGTTAGGTTATTGCATATTTCAAAGTCAACGCCTGCAGATAAAACCATAGGTGCATAATCAGGTCCAGGACCGTAGCCCACATCTACAGATGGGATTGAAGCTTCAACATAATTGTCACGAACAATCACATTGTCACTGTCAATTGCATATATTGCCATGGTCTTGATGCCTTCGCCCACTTTGCCGTCATAGAAAATGTCATTCTCAATCAATTGAGCACCGTCTGCACCGTCCAGATAGATTGCGAATGAATCATCTGTATTTGGAGCATCATAGATGATTGTATTGTTTTCTATTAAAGCATTTTTACCATCAACGTAGATGACTGCATTATTATCGAATTGTTTATCTGCAACAAATTCAATGTTTTTAACGGCAACATCGTTACCCATTATGTAAAGGGCAGTGTTGTTGAATAAAGCGCCATCACCTGTGACAGCAATGCGTTTGTTGATTGTGAGAGTTCCTAAATCGTTGAATTCGCCTTGGAAGATAAGTTCATCAAATGGCAAATCATGTTTAACGACGCCGTCGTCATTGAAGAATTTATCCATTGTATCCGGTGTTACAATATTGTCAATGCCTGTTACATTTAAAGTGGCGGTTGCCTGATTGTCTGCAAATTCCTCTGTAGGATCAATGTATTTTGCGGTAATTGTGTAAATGCCAGTTTTCTGATTGATTATTACAGTGGTTTTTGCCACACCGTTTGAAACAGGAATTGTGGTAATATAGGAATCGCCGAAGAGCAATATCACTTCACCTGTGTTTACGATTGAGCCGTCATTGGCCGTTACCTTAATTGTGTATTCCAACCTGTCACCCATTAAACCGGTTATATTGTCAATTTCAACAGTTGTTTTGGTAGTGACTACATATAATACTTGAGTTTCGCTGTCAACAGTTGCGGAAATTATTTTCAAACCTTCAGGTACAAGGTAATCGGTTGTGAATTCACCACTGACCAATGTTCCTTCGATATTTCCTAAATTGGTGTATATTGTTACAGGTCTTTCGACATTGATTGTGTTTGCCAATGTTCCGTTTTCACTTCCGGTTGTGTATTGGTTGATGCTGACAGTCAATTTGACTGTTTCGCCAGCAGCGATTGCGGTATCGTTGGAAACTGTTAGGATAGCCCATCTTGTCAAGGTTCCTCTGTTGATGGATGATTTAGGATCATCATTTGAACCCCACCAATTGTCGTTGGCGGTGATTTTTGCAGGTGCAACGTCTGCATCCCTTCCGTATACTGCAACTCCGTTTTTGTCATTGTTATTGATTAACACTGAATTGTGGACATCGACTGTGGAATACATTGCATATATTGCTCCGCCACCACATTCGTTAACGTAATTGTCAATGAATAGGGAGTTTGTGACTGTTAAAGTTTCACGGGCACTGTCGTATGCTCCTTTGAAGCTTATCGCTCCACCACCATAATTTGATCTGGTTTTATGGTCTTCACCATTAGCAGAGTTGTTTATGAATGTACAGTTATTGATAAAAGCGACATTTGTCTGAGCAATTTCGATTGCTCCTCCACCATAATCGTAACATTTGTTGTCTTCAAATATTGAATTTTCAAATAGCACACCGTCAGCAGCACTTTGAACATATACTGCTCCGCCGCCATAATTGGATTCACCTTTAGCGGTGTTGTTTCTGAATACGGAGTTGGATACGGTTAATGTTGGAGTTCCGACACCTGATTTTTGAGTGAAGATTGCCCCACCGTTTTTCTCAGCAACATTGTTTTCGAATGTTGAATTAATAATAGTTAAATTGCGTGCATTGAATATTGCACCGCCGTTTTTCTGTGAAGTGGAATTGGCTAGGGTACAGTTAATCAATGTCAAATCACCATTGTTTCCTAAAAGCGCACCACTTTCATCAGAACTTGCGGAAGCAAGACCATTGATTAATATTAAATTCTTAAGAACAAGTTTGCTGTCATTGCCGACGTAAAGGATTCTATTGTTGTTGTCAGCATCAAGGATGACTTTTCCTTCACCGGTAATGTTTAAGGTCATATCTGAAATGGTTCCTAAATCACCTGTCTTATAAGTACCTGCAAGGATGACGATTTGGCCTTTTTGAGCAAGCTGATTGCTTTTGCCAATGTAGCGACGGGAGCGTCCCTATCACCGTCATTGTCATCGCTACCTTCAGTTGATACGTAGATGATATCAAGGATTCTGTTGACGGTTAAAGTTTCAATGGCATTGTCGGAAGTTACGGTAATCTTTTTATCTGCATAATCAACAGTGTATGTGACTTCGGCCTTTTTGTTTTCGACTGCTTTTACTTCATTTAGGTTTCCGCTTGTAGAAGTGAATGTCACGTCAAACACTTCAGGCAAATCACCTGTGTAGTCGGCACCGTCATTTGTCTTGTCGAATGAAGCGGTGATTGTGATTTCGTCTCCGATTTGTATGTCATCGTCATTTGAGCTTACGGTCATTACAACCCATCTTTCAACATCGATATCGGTGTTCGGAGTATTGTTACCCCACCAGTTGTCATTAGCATTTACAACAGCTGCTGATGCCTTTTCAATGGAATAACCGTTTTCATTGATTAAAACTGAATCGGAAATGTCCAATTCACCAGCATAAACATATATGTCCTTACCGCTGTCAGCGGCATTGTTGTTTTTGAATACTGATGTTTCGACTGTTACCTTTTCACCTGTCACATAAATCGCAGCTCCTTCACCGTTGGCTATGCTGGATTTTTTAACGACATTGTTTGTGAAAGTGGAATCTTTTATGGTTGTATTTGCTTTTTGTGAGTATACGGCACCATATCTTACCAATTCGTTATTGTCGAAAATACAATTTGTTATGGTCAAGTTATTAACGACGGTTGAACTCAATGAATCTCTTGACAGGAAATAGATAACAGAAAAGTTACCTTTATTGTTATAGAATTTGGAATTTTCAATTACAGCATTTCCGCCTTCTGAGTAGAGTGCAATACCTGTTGCAACGGTTGTGACATCTGTAACGTCATTGTCATAGAATTCGGAATTGTTGATCAGCAATTCTGCACCATTATTGTTGTAGATATTTCCATATCTTTCCTTGTTTTCGTAGAATTTGGAATTGTCAACTATCAATTTCTTATTGTTTCTAACAACGCTTGCACCGTATCCGTTCAAATTGACATTTGAATAGAAGAGTGTGTTGTTGAGTGTCAAGTTAGCGTTGTTAACAATAACCGCTGAACTGTCAAATCCGTTAGTGAACTGGACATTTGAAATGTTCAGGTTAGCGTTATTGTTTAAGATTCTTTTTGAATTTCCGTCTATGATTACATTTCCTTGACCTTTGATATCCAGGTCATTATTCACAATTAAAGTGCTGTCAATTGTGTATGTTCCTTCCAAGATGATGATTTTTCCTTTAATCGCAAGTTCAATTGCTTTTGCAATGCTTTGAACAGGATGGGCTTCATCACCGTCATTGGTGTCGGCACCGTTCAGGGCGTCAACGTAAATGACTTCAGGAGGGTCATATAATTTAAGAGGAACAACTATTTGTTCGCTTCCTGAAGTGACTGTTGCTTCATCATCGGCGTTTACAGTGTATTTTACAGATGCCTTGTTGTTTTTGACTGTGGCATTTGTATCAAGACTGGAAGCTGTGATTTTCACGTCGAATTCAGGCAAGGTACCTGCATAATCGCTGCCGGCATTGGTCTTGTTGAATGAAACAGTGATTGTCACTTCATCACCAGGATTGATTTTAGCCAAATCTACACTGGCATCCATTACAATCCAAGATGATACAGCTACTTCAGTGTTTGCAGATTGGTTTTTACCCCACCAGTTGTTATTGGCGTTGACTGTGGAACTTGAAGTTGCAGTCAAAGCATAACCGATTGGATTCAATAGAACAGAATTTGCAATAACAATGTTTCCGCCATCAGCATGAATTGCACTGCCTGATTCGGTATTGGCATAGAATACGCAAGAATCAATGTTCAAATCATTGGTGGTTGTGATAACTGCACCTGAGATGTCGGCAGTTGAATCGAATTTAATGTTAGTCAGATTAAGAGCTTTTGAAGTTGAGATTATTTGGAAATTGCTTTTTATTAAAACAGTCCCTCTACCTTCAATGTCCAAATCCTTATCAATTGACAATGTTTCTGTTAAAGTGTAATTGCCGACTAAAATGACAACTTTACCATTTTGAGCCAATTCAATAGCTTTTGCAATAGTTTTCACAGGAGCAGAAATTGATCCATCATTATCGTCGCTTCCTGTAGAGTCAGATACGTAAATAATATCTAAGACTGCAGGTTGAGGTTCATCGCCATCATCACCTGGTACTGGTATTTCTTTTGCAAGAGCATTTCCCTCATCGTCAGTGAAATGACCTTCACCATCCATAATAGCATAACGAGTTACACTAGGATCAGTCGGTTTGTCATTGCTTCCCCAGTAATTGTATTCCGCATCTAAAGCACCATTTGCTGTTTTAAATCCAGATGGGAAAGTATTATTCTGAATATAATTATAATTCATAGTGGTGGAACCTGCAGCACCAGAGTACACAAGATTTTTAGGACCACTATTGTTTGCAATAATGGATTGCTCAATATTTAATGTTTTTGTGACATAGAATAATGAATCTCCTACACCACCTGATGGATTCAATTCAATAGTGTTATTAACAATACTTGAATTTCTAATGTTAACTTCACCTGCAGTACGTATGAGTCCATTACCAGGTCCTTTATTATTCTTGATTACAGTTCTTTCAATATTTAAAACATTTGAAGAACCATATACATAAATAAGACCATTCATTTGACCAGATGCAGCTTCATATCCACAGTTTGTAATAATAGTATCAATTATATTGGTTATTCCACCACCGTTTAAATACATTAAACCGGCACCTGGAGAATTACTTTTTTCTTTTACATTATCAAATAAACAATTTGAGATAGTTATTGTGCCTGCAGTATTCATTTGGATGGCACCATATTTAGAACTTAGATTAATAAAATTACAATTATCAAAGTTCCAATCTACAGTTCCTCCAAAGAACATTAATCCACTTCCACCAGTTCTGGCAGAGTCTTTAAAGGTCAAATTATTAAAAGATAGAACAATACCTGTGGAAGTTGTAGTCAACATTGCAATATTACCATTTGCTTTAACAATTACTCCATCCTTACTTTCACCAATGATATTAACAGATTTGGTGAATGACAATGAATCTTCAATATATTCACCATTTTTAACGAAAATTGTTTTTCCATCATCAGCTGCAGTAATTGCATTCAAAATTGAATTGAATGGATTTTCTTTAGATCCATCACCGCCATCAGCAGCATAGCAATCAACATATATATCATATTCGATTTCAGGCTCAGGTTCTGTTTCATCATTTAAACCTGGAATAATGACATCGATTTCTTCACCTGTGTTTAATTTGTAAACTCCATTTTCTTCAACAATCCAGGTAGAAGCGGTTATTCCATCAGGTAAAGAATTTGATCCCCAGTAATTAGCATCTAAAACATATGCATCATAATTAGGATTCACCCATGCTGTTTTAAAAGTATTATCCTGAATATTATTATATGATAAATCAAATGAAGCAGATGCACTATTTGATGTTAAAAGATAATTTGATTCAGTGTTATTAGTAATTTGAGTAGTTTCAATGGTTACAGATTTACCTCCACTAATGAAAATTAATCCAAAAATTCCATCTCTTGAAATAATATTGTTAATCAATTTTGAATTTTTAATTTTCATATTACCTTTTGTAGATATTAATCCATTGCTTTTATCACAAATACAATTTGACAATGTCACATTATCCAATGTAAGAGTACGAGAAGTAGCTTCATTATATATCATACCAAAGATGTAAGTTGCGGCACTTGTACTTTTGATTGAAGAATTATCGATAACAGTATTTTTTATTGTATAATCATTTGTTCCGCTTCCTCCTAAATCAATAGCACTGGAATATGAACCTGTTGAAGATTGTGAATTTAATATTTTACAATCCTCAATCAACAAAGCTCCGGATGTGAAAATACGAATTGAACCGTATCTAGAATAACAACTATCAAAAGTACAGTTAAGTATGTTTACATTTCCATTTCCACCAATATTAATTGTGGCACCAGATCCTCCGTTCACATCTTTAAAAGTTAGATTGTTAAATATTAAAGAGGTATAACCGGATTCTGTGGTAGTTAGAAATCCAGTAGTTCCTGTTGTTTTAATAATTACTCCATTTTGGCTTTCACCTGTAAATGTTAACTGTTTGCTAATCCCTGAAATAGGGGCCTCAGTATATTCTCCGTTCTTAATAAAAATAGTTTCCCCACCGTTAGCGGCGCTAACAGCATCAGAAATTGTTGTATAATCCCCGCCACCATTACAATCAACTGTAATGGTATCGCCTTCTGCACTTAACTCTTCCTCAATATCCGAGATACTCAATTTTTCACTGACATCGCTGCCAATTACTCCCCCTGTATCTGTTGCAGTCAAGTTGTCGTTAAGTGGTTCTGTTGCACTTGCCGTACTGACAACGCACATCATTATCAGCACCAACAGTGCGCAAATAAAAATCTTTTTATTCACTTTCATAAACACACCTGTAACATTTTCATAAAGTCAATTAAAATAAAAAAATACTCAACTTTATATTATAATATATTGCAAAAAATACTATATAAATTTTAAACTTTGTTTGATTAAAAATAAATTATATTTAAATATAATTTGATTTTTTTCTAAATTAAAAATGAATAACAGTTATAACCAATAAAATCCATAATGAATTACATGAATATTCTAGTTATAGGTGCGGGTGGTGTCGGAATAGGACTTGCAGCATCTGTCGGCTCACAGGGCGCTGACGTCTCAATCTATGCACGCGGCCAAACCGCAAATGCAATTAGGGAAAACGGAATAAAAAGAACAGGCCTTTTCACACATTATGAACTGGAAAATGTGCCGGTTTATGAATCATATGATGAAATAGCGAAAAATCATTTTGACTACATCTTCATAGCCTCAAAGACAACCGCAAACGAGGACATTGCAGAAAACCTAAACCTGCACAAGGACATCCTTAAGGACACTACCAAGATCATAATTTTCCAGAACGGATTTGGAAACGACGAGCCATATCTCAAATACTTCACCGAAAAGCAGGTGTTCTCTTCAAGGGTCATCACAGGTTTTACAAGGCCAGAAAGGTACATCAGCGAAGTCACGGTCTACACCGAACCCATCCTTTTGGGATCGCTTCAAAATGAAAACCCCGAATGCCTTCAGGAAATCGCCGATTTGATAACAGAATCCGGAATCAACTGTGAAGTTACAAATGAAGTGGACAAATACCTGTGGGCAAAAATGCTCTACAACTGCACATTGAACCCCCTGGGAGCGATACTGGACGTCACCTACGGACAGCTTACCGAAAACCCCTATACTTTAGAAGTGATGGACGGCATCATAGATGAGATATTTGAAGTGATAAATGCATCTCCATATGAAACCCTTTGGGAAAAATCAGATGACTACAAGGACATTTTCTACTCAAAGCTTGTTCCGGATACCTACAATCACTATTCATCAACGCATCAGGACATCAAAAGGAAAATACCTACGGAAATCGATTCGTTGAACGGCAAAGTCATCCAACTTGGTAATGAATTCAATGTCGATGTAAGTACCAATAAGCTTATCTATAATCTCATTAAAGCTATTGAATCTACCTTTTGAAAACTAAAACTTTATATATGTGGAAAAGTAAAATATTATTGTTCATATTGTTATGTACTATTTTTTTATAATATGAACAATGGTGATGGTTGAAATGAGCATTCGTTTGTATTCCTTTAGTGGTGTTTAGGAAGAGAATGTTCATTTGTTTTTAAAAACTTATTTTTACGTGATATTATGAGCGAACTTAAAGAATTGATTGAAAAATATATTGAACTTGAAGATAATTTTGACGAAGACAACGAAGAGCAAGCCGAAAAATTGCATGATTTAGGCCATGAAATCGATCACGCGGTCTATAACGAAGAGTTCATCATCGTATACAATGCAGACACTGAAGACGAAGAAGTTGTAGCTCTAATCATCAGCGATGAGGAAGATGAAGCTGAAGAGTTCTTCATACCTGTCTATACCTCACAGGAAGAAGCCGAAAAGGCAATCGAAACCTTTGTTGAGGAATCCGGTGAAAACAATTTCGCATTTGACAAGGCTGTCGGCTGCGATATTGTTGAAGCATACTCAGACGATGAGGAATTTTTAGGTCTTGCCGTTGATGCTCCGCAATGCGACTTTGTTATTTTTGCCGAAAGTGTACACGACTGCAGTGAATAGGTATGAAAGTAGAAGATTACCAAGATTATCAAAAAAATAACGTTAAGGCTTCCAAAAGCCAGCTTAAAGAGTATATTGGGATATATGCCGATATGGCAAAAAAGCTAAAAAGCGAAGATGCAATAGAGCTTGAAGCCGTAAAGAAAAACATCAAGGACACATATCCCACAGAAATCTACTTTACACTGGTTGATGAGATTGAAAGGCCAGTTAAATTGACATTGACAGAAACCAGCAGGGAATACATCATTCCAATCTTTACGGATATGAGGGAATATGCTGTAGGAAGCGCCAAGATATCTAAACTCTTTCTGGACAAATTGGACTTGAAGGTAATCACACCCGAAGACATTGCTGAACTGGCTGAAAATGATGAATATTTTGAAGGGTTTGTGGTCAATCCCCACTCACAGAACTTCAATTTCGATAAAAACGGTGATTTTTGATGTACATATGTCCCACAATCGGCGAAAATCATGAAAAGGACTTCCTTGTAAGCGGAAGTCCGGATGATTTTAAGATTATTGTTTTTTCCAGTCTGGATGAATTTAAAAAAGGCTTTGAATATCTGGAATTGGCTGATTATGGACCTACTGAGGTTTCAGACGAGTTATTCCATGAATTGGCTTTGAATGATGATGCTTTCAGCGGTCTGATTTTGAATATTCATTCAGAAAATAAAATAATATCAAAAGAGGAATTGCTCTAATTCCTCACAAAAACTTGTTAATCTGTACTCTCCCTTTTTTTGCTTCACATTTATGCATACGGCTTGATTCAAATTTGCATCTACAAAATTATTAATATATTCTTTAACTTTTGTCTGCCCAATAACTCCATTCTCCTGTATATTCATCTTGTGCATAGATATAGTTCATGCCCTCTTCTTTTTTATGGTAGCTGCCATCAGTATCCCATCTATAATATTCACTATCTGGACTGTTATAATCTATTTGTTCTGGTTCACTAGAATATGAATCTGTAAATTCAACAACTTCCTCTTTAATAGTTAATTTCTGTGTTGTGTTGTTTCCTGTGTAGTTTTCATTTCCACCATAACTGACAGTGACATTATATTTGCCTTTCTTTAAATCTAAATCAAGTTTTGCTTTACCTTTGGAATTGGTTTTTACAACATCATCCACAACAACCTTGCCTTTGCTGTTGGTAATTGTAATGTTGACTATCTCTTTTGATATTGGAGTTTTGTTTAAGTCAGTTAATTTGATTGACAGTTCTCCACCTTCATACTGTTCCTTATCACTTGTAATTTTAATTTTAGTTGGTTCCTTTGCTGTTATAGGATTAAATAATGCTATTCCAATAGCCACTGCAAGAATGACAATTATTACAAGCAATATTATAATTATATTTTTGTTTTCCATTTTTACCCCATTTGTAAATAAAATTAAAATTTAACTTCAACTTCTTGGATTTCAACACCTTGGGCTACTGGATATCTATGATAGCCTTCATAACCGTCTTCACCATTGCCCCATTCACTCCATTTCCATTCTCCATCCATGTAGAAATAGGCTCTAGTCAAATAAGAATCTTTGTCAACCGGTTCACCGTTTTTATATAGATGAACCTCGAATCCTCCAACAGATCCGCCCATCCACTTTTCTGCTTCCATAGTGTATTCGCCAACAGTTTTAGTAACCCTAGTATCATATTCCGGCAATTCCACTGAAATGGTGTCCGGCACAACAGGATCGCTTGTAGTTTCTTCAACTGTGGTGTCATTATTAACCTCAACAGTTGCATCCGTATTCATAAAATTTGTCATTGATAATATCATGCCCGCTAAAATGACAATAATAATCACAAGCAAAGCAATGATAATTTTATTGTTTTCCATAATATGCTCCCTGATTATTATATTATAATTTGTGTCAATCATATGTATATAACAATTCCTACATTACGAACTTGCTGAAAGTGCTGCCATCTAATCAAGCATGAGCAAAATGAATACCTTTATGTTAAAATAATGTTGAAATGGTGTAATGGTCTTGTCAGATTTTAAAAAGAGAATGGTTAATATATGCTACGAACCCATTGTTGCCATTGTAGGTAATTGTAGCTGCAGATTTGCTTTTTCAACCTCATAATATCATCGGATGGATAACGTTACCTGTTTTAAATTAAGAGTTGAAAGGCTACTCTAATTCCTCTTCGTCTTTTTCTTCTGGTTTATCCTTTTGATAATATTTGTATCTGTAAGACATTTTAAAACCTGAGATGACTTCCCTTTTTGGCCTTCTTTTGCGTTTGATTCTTGGACCGTTCATTTCCCTGAATTTCTCCTGATGCGGCTTTGCAAGATTTTTGTTTTCACGTTTGAATTGGGAAATTCTGTGTCTTGAATGTGGTGCCTTGTACATTCTTTTTCTAAGAAGCCGTCTGCTGGTTGTTACGCGTCTTATCACTCAAATCACTTTCTTCTGTTTAAGTTTTTGGTAGCGGATTTGTCTAAAGTAGCTTGAATCTCATCGATTCTTTCAACTACTACCTTGATAGCTTGTTCACCTTGACGAGTAGGGTTGATACCTTGTTCCACAAGCAGTGCATCCCTGATATCCCTTAATCTGTCAATTGAATCAATTTTCATTATAGTACTATAAAACATTAGATTTCCTCCTAATTAGTTAGAACTTTGTTTTATGTAATAAAAATATTTTATGTATAGGAACAAATAATTAATCATGTTTGAAAAACAGCAGGTAATCTATCTTGCCGGAGGCTGCTTCTGGGGCGTTGAAGCATTTATTTCTCGTCTAAAAGGAGTGAACAATACTGAAGTGGGCTATGCAAACGGTATGGATTTGGCGCCTACTTATGAAAAGGTTTGCACAGGCAAAACCGGGCATGCGGAAACTGTAAAGGTTACATTCAATCCCAGAATCATCCCCCTGGAGGATATTCTAGAGAACTTTTTCAGGATTATCGATCCCTACACCAGAAACCGCCAGGGAGCGGATATCGGAACGCAATACCGCACCGGAATCTACTGGCAGGAGGAATCTCAAAGGGATATTGTCATCGGTTTTTTAAGGCAAAAGCAGAAGTCATCCTCCAGACGGATTGTTGTCGAGGCCCGTGCAATAGGCAGTTTCTATCCCGCGGAGGGCTATCATCAAAAGTACCTTGAAAGGAATCCACAGGGCTACTGTCACGTTGATTTAAATTTAATAAACGATGAAGAATTCAGTCACTTGTCAAAAGAAGAGTATGAAATAACACAGCTTTCTTTAACAGAACCGCCATTCAGTGGAAAATATGATGACTTTTTTGAAGATGGTGTGTATGTTGACGCTGTAAATGGTGAAGTTCTCTTTTCTTCAGATGACAAATTCGACTCAGGATGCGGCTGGCCCGCATTTTCAAAACCCATCACAGAAGATGCAATCATCAAGCACAGGGATTTCTCCCATGGAACTACACGCATAGAAGTTAGAAGCGCAAAGGCCAACTCGCATTTGGGCCATCTCTTCCATGACGGGCCAGGAGGATCTCCGCGCTATTGCATAAACTCTGCTGCATTGAGGTTCATTCCAAAAGAGGAACTTGATGAAGAATGATAAGAATAGTTGCTTTCTAAACTATGAATGTTTGAGAAAACTAGTCCATTAACATTAGTTAATATCATCCGTCTAAAATATGAAACTATGTTTAGTCCGCAACTATTCGCTATTGAATAGCCAAGTGAAGATGATGTATGGCAATCACAAAGTAGGCAATCGCTACACAAATATCTTCAATCATATTTATCACCTGAATATTTATTCATTTAATCACGTTTATATTTTGTAAAAGTTTAGAAATGACCTTATATTTCACATAATATATAATTAAAGCAGTTTTTTTGAAAACAAAATTGTCTTAGAGACATGATAATGATTTAAATGAAAAATAAATAATAAAAGACTTTAAATACTATAAAAACATGAATTAATTCAGACATCTTTGATGTTAAATCGTATTTATCACAATATAACTACGATTATATTTTGTAAAAAAAGAATGGGCCAATCCCATTCTTAATTAAAATCTAAAAATTATATACTACTTTTAATAAATATTACTTCAATGAAATTAGAAGAAATAAAAAATCCCGATTTAAAAAACTACATCAATCTAGTTTACATGCAAGGCGAAAACAACAACCAAGAAGCCATTGATAAATTGGAACAGGAAATTAAAGAATATATCAAAGATAATCCTCTCATCCTATCCATCGAAGACAGTCAAGCGGTTAAAATACCTTACGGAAATGACGGCGAATATGTGGTTCCGGTCTTTACGGATGAAAGGGAGTACGTTCTGGGCATGCAGTACTTCTCACTGAACGTGATGGATGAAAACAAGGACTACATCATTGAGAAACTTGATTATTTCAAAAAATTAAAGGAGGATCCTAATTTCTTAGGATACCTGGTAAATATAAGTACAGTAAGCTATATCATCAATACAAGCTTACTCTAAAAACTCTTTTTTAATGTCTTCAATTATTTCAACGAAACGTTTAGACACTTCATCTTCAGGGTCTAGCACTGAAATGGCTGAATCCTTATTTGGTGCATCTGAAACGCTTTCCTCAATAGGCAAATCGCCCAAATAGGTAATTTCCATTTCCTCAGCGAATTTCTCGCCGTTTCCTTCACCGAAAATGTTTAATTTTTCACCGCAGTGAGGGCAGATATAGTATGCCATGTTCTCGATAAGGCCGATATTATCTATGTTCATCATTTCAACCATTTTAACGCATTTCAATACGTCTTCCTGTGAAACGACATTAGGTGTGGTGACCATCAATACCAAATCGGCTTCAGGAATGGTTTGAAGAACTGTCAACGGTTCATCTCCGGTTCCAGGTGGATTGTCGATGATTAAAAAGTCAAGTTGCCCCCAGTTGCAGTCTGAAACGAGCTGTTTGATTGCACCTGTTTTTTGAGGTCCCCTCCAGATGATTGGCCTGTCAAGCGCATCAATCAGAAACGCCATTGACATTACCTTTAATCCGCTTGCGGTTTTAACCGGGAAAATAGAGTGCTGATATTCCTTTCTTTTAGCTTCAATGTATTCGCGCTGTTCCTCTTCAGGCAATGTAGTGTCCAAGCCGTCTTCAACGATGTCTTTAAATGCGTCGAATTGGTATTGGTTGAATTCCTCTTCAAGCATTTCAACCCCCAGCATCTTCGGAACGTTAGGACCATGTATATCCGCATCAAGAATACCTGTTTCGTAACCCATCGCCTGCAGGGTTTCGGCGATGTTTGCAGCTACAGTGGATTTTCCAACTCCTCCTTTTCCACTCATTACAATGATTTTATGTTTAATCTGACCTAAATTCTTTGCTAATCTTATATCTTGTTGTATCATTTGCATTTGTTGTTCGGGAGTCATCTGACCCCCATGCCCATGATGACCATGTCCATGTTCTGGCATATACTCTCACCTCAATTTTAACTGAATTTCTTGCTTACTTCTTCAACAGCAAGGATTAACGGATCTGTAACCATTGACACCGGCGGTGCGTAAGCAAATTCCATATTGCTTAAATCAAAGCAGGTCAATCCTTCGGTAATGGCCAATGTCATTGTATCGATTCTTTCAGCCACCCTTTCCTCTGCAATGATTTGACAGCCGATAATGGTTCCGTTTCCATCACATATAACTTTGATATCCATCGGTTTTGCATTAGGATAGTAGCGTGCTCTTGTAAGTGCCTGCACCTTTTGTACTACCGGTCTGATACGGTTTTGCTGTGCAAAGCTTGTGGTGTATCCGACTGCACCGAACTCGAGTTTTCCCACTTTTGAAACCATTGAGTTCAAAACGGGATTGAATTTGGATTTCTTGCCGCAGATTGTACGTGCCAATGTTTTTGACTCGCGAACTGCAGTGGTACCCAATTGGGAAATTGTATTTGAACCTAAAATCAAATCCTTGGACTCGACACAGTCCCCGACAGCATAAACGTCCTCAACTGAAGTTTCCATTCGGTCATTGACAAGAATTGCCCATCTTCCGATTTCACAACCGGCCATTCTAGCCAAATCCAATTCGGCCCTTACACCTGTTGCCATGATGACCATATCTGCATCATACAGCTCCTCTTCACCGAAGCATGCCTTTTCCACTTTGCCCTCGCCTATCAGTTTGGTGATAGGTTTGCCGAGAACAACCTTGATTCCTTCCATTTCCAGATACTCGACTAGAATATCGGACATGTCCTTGTCAAGTGATCTTGGAACTATCTGAGGCAACATTTCACTTAAGATAACGTTCAAACCTTTTTTCTTAAGGGCGAAAGCGATTTCTATACCGATTAAACCTGCACCGGTTACGATTGCACTTTTGGCATCCTTCATTGCTTCCTGTACTCTGATACCGTCATCGATATTGCGGATTCTGTATACTCCGTCCAAATCCACTCCTTCCATTGGAGGCACGAATGGATTTCCTCCGGTTGCAAGAACCAGCTTATCATAGTAGATTTCTACATCCTTATTATTTTTCACGTAAGTAACTGTTTTTTTATCGGAATCGACTGCTGTCACTTCCGCTTCAATGATAACATTGATGTTTTTCTTTTTATAATCTTCAGGAGTTCTCATTACAATATCATCAAAGGATTCGATTGTACCGGAAAGTACATAAGGAATGGCACATGGTGAATAAGCCACTTTATTGTCTCTTGTGATAACAGTAATTTCGATGTCCTTATCGAGTTTACGAATATTTGAAGCTGTTGATATTCCTCCAGCTCCTCCACCAACTATTACTACTTTCATTTTAACAAAACCATATATAATTTATACAATATTATATATTCTTAAAATCAGTATAAAAAGATTATGAAAGAGATGGAATTTAATCAAAAAAAATCAACTTCATTGATGATTTTCTGCAGATACTTCTTTTTAAGCACGAATTCCCTCTTGTTTGCAAGCCTGTCGCTGTTCGGCTGAGCAACCTTTTCATCGAGTCTGGATGCTCCAAGGAATCTGGTGTCACCTTCAGTCAGATTATGGGCTTTGCCGTCATCAATCGCCTTTTTGATGGTGCAGTAGTCCTCAAAAAGAACATCAAAGTCATTGCTCAGATGATATATCTCCAGACCTGTGATGATTTCGTCAAAGTACCAAATGATTAAAATAGCTTCATGCTTGAACAAATCGGAAAATGAAATCAAATCAAAATAGTCAATGTCTGCAAGCTTGTATTTGGTTGATGGATATGGTCTGCCGCAGAGTTTGGTGTTATACTCCAGAGGAGCTAAAAAAAAATTATTTGATTCATTTAAACTAATTTCATTGATATTCTTACCAATCAACTGTTCAAATGAATCCATATTAATCAAATCTATTTGTCTAAAGCTGGAATTCCTGTAATTCTCAAACCACCATAATGGGATTTGTATTTGATGTTCAATCCGATTAACAATGGGGTGATTTTTTCAATGATTCTTGCTTTTTCCAAAATACCGCAGTCAATGGTTTTGACTCCAGGAATCTGATCGATGATTTCTGCTGCGGTTTCTTTTGCTTCCTTGTCATCCCCTGCAATCAGACAGTCACAGTCAATGTCTTCCGGAATGTTTGCGAGGTGGGAATTTGAAATGTTACAGAATGCGCAGATTACTTTTGCACCTGTTCCTTCCAATATGGAAGCTGTTCTTTCAGCAGCGGAACCTTCCATTAGGTCAATGAAACGGAATGGTTTTCCACCGATTGCAGTTTCGAGAGGTACTGTTGCATCCATAACGATTTTATCCTTACAGAATTCCTTAATACCTTCAACTGTTGGTTTTTGTGCAGCTAATGGCACTGTGATGATTAATACGTCACCTTCTTTTGCCGCGTCTTCATTTGCCATACCGACCAATGACAGGTCATAGTCGGCCAAATCTTCCTTGGCTTTTGCAACAACGTCCAATGCCTTTTCTTCTTTTCTTGATCCGACGATAACGTCTAGACCAGCAATAGCTAATCTTTCTGCAATACCTAGTCCTTGCGGACCTGTTCCTCCGATTACACTAATTTTCATTTTAATCACCTATTTTTTATCATAAAGCAGACCACCAACGAATATCAGGTATTCCGGTAGTTTGCCGTCATGAGCGTAAAGTATCTTATATCCGAAGATATCCTCAACTGTTTTATCGACATATGCACCCAATGATTCAAGAGAATATCTCATCTTAATTGGCATTTTGCATGGAATGCCCACTTCTCTTGTACACCTCATGCATAAGTTGCATTTTCCCAAAAATAAGCCTAATGAATTTTCATCTTCCAGCATGTAGATGTCATTCATCAATCTGCCCTTTATTCTTTCAAAACGTTTCAGGACAAATTCCAATTCCTGATCTGAGAACGTGTGTTCAAGTTCTTCTGGACTGAAATCTATCTTAAAGGCAATGATTTTAAGTTTGTTGTAAGAGTCCCAAACATCATTCACATCAAAATCAAATGGAGGATAGTTCCAATTGTATCCTAACATTTCCTGCTCTTCTATGCAGAGTTTTGAAACCTCTTCAAAATTCACATAGGACTCACAGTAGTCTTTAACATCAACATCGGCTGTGAGCTTTTTAATCTCTGACATGGTTGATAATATATAAATTTTACATAATAAAACTTTCTATAGTATTACCCATCCAATACCCTGTTTAAACTGATTTTTTTCATATTATAATTGATGGATCTGTTGGTGTCATTCAAAGACTTTTTTAAAGTGTTTACAATGGCATTTAAGAGTTCATCATCGAAATCAATGCATTCGCCACCTCTGAATTCATGGACTTTTGAGATTTTTTCATGCTCCAAATACTCCATGAACTCTGTCCAATCATAGTCGATTTCATCTATTAATATTTTAAGGTCAAGCAATTTGTCATTCAGCTCTGACGCTTTCCTAAAAGTTCTTAATTCAATGTCCTCTAAATCTTTCAGGTCTTTCGGACCGTATTCGTAAATATATGTTTTCTCTTCCATCATATCACTTGACAAAGTAATCCTCATGTTTATGTAAATAATAGTTAATAAATATATAGGCAAGAATTGCGCCAACAGACATTCCGCAAACCATACCCAGATAAATTCCAATATCTGCAAGGTTAAATACGAAGGCAAATAATCCTGCAAAAACAATTTCTAAAATGAATGCCCTTAAAAAGGTTATTCCAAGAGAAATTGTTCCCTTTCCCATAGCCTGGAAAAGGTTTCCCGCCAGGATTCCCAACGGCATCAGCAATATGAAGAAACACAGAATCCTTATACATTCAATTACCCTTGCGGATAGGACTGCAGCATCGGTTGAATATGAAAAAATAAACGACAACGGCTCTGCAAAAATGAATAATAACGAACAAATCACAACAGATGAAATCAAGCCCAATTTCACACCGTAATTTAGGGCAATTTTGAAGTTGGTTAAATTGCGTGCTCCATATGCCGCTCCCCCTACGGTTAATGCAGCCATTCCAATTCCTATCAATGGAGCAAGGCCTAGGGCAACCAGTCTCCAGGTTGCAGTATATGCCGCTACTGCCACGGTTCCTGAAAGCAATGTCAGCCAATAGTTCATTAGAATGGAAACTGAAGAAAGAATAACCTGTTCCAAACTGGCTGGAATACCCACAACAAGAATATCCTTGTAGATTCCAAGATTTCTCTTGTATTCACTCATTTTAACTTTTAAAAAACTATCCTGCAGATAAAACATCCAATACATCATCAAAAACATTGGGATTGTACCTGCCAGGACTGTGGCAATTGCAGCACCGGCAATACCCAAACCCAAGGCATAGATAAAAATAGGATCCAGAATCATGTTTATGATTGCAGTAAACATTAAAGGATATGATGCACGTCGGATTTCACCCTCTGACCTGAAAATAGCGGCCATCATTGCAGGGATAAATACTGAAAAGATTCCTCCGATAACATAAGTACCATAGGACATTGTTTCTGTTATGACCTCACCGGCACCCATCAGCAAAAGCAACGGCTTTAAAGCAAACAACATTGAAACAGTCACAAATACTGTCACCACTACACTTAATATCATTGAGTGAACAGCACTGTTTCCGGCATTTCGGTAGTCTTCGGCTCCGATATATCTTGCAATCAGGCTGTTTGAACCGGCTCCCAAACCGTTTGCAAAACCCACCATCAGCAAAAACAGGGGAGTTACAAACCCGACTGCAGCAAGGGCATTAGGTCCCAATCCGGAAACCCAAATACCATCAATAACGTTATTCAGCATCATGAACAAGTTAGAGATGATGATGGGTACGGCTAACTTATTGATCGCCTTTTTCGGATGATTTACTATTATGTCAATCTCTTCAGTCTTTTCCATTTATTCACCTTACGATATACTGACCGGGATTGATGAAATCATCCAGAAACTCCAAATCGATTTCATCAACCTCGATGAATTTGAAAGTATTGATCAAATTGTTTTTAAGGTTTTTTCCAACCTTTATCAAACCTATATGCTCTTTTGTGAAGATATGTGATATCAAATCAACGGCATCTGCGAATTCCCTCTCCTGAGTGTGAACTAAAAAATCATCCTGAATATAACAGTTTTCACGTCCGTATTTGCCCACAAAATTCTCGCAGGCCTGTGTGATGAAGACTTTAGGGCCGACATTGACCTTGACATTGTTCAATTTTGATGATGCCATTTCCAGTAGAATTATACATGTCTCCACTTCGTCACTCCAGTAATCGGCTCTAAAGACATTGAATTCCTCACTGTTTAACTTTCTCTCCAGTGCCTGGCATGTTTTTCTAAGCTGAGGATGGAGCGTATCCAACGGCATATCCGGAATGTCGAATTTTATTGCTATCAAATCACTGTTTCTGTCTTTGAATTCGTTTAGAATATCCTGTCTGTTTAAGTTACGTTTCAATGGATAGAAATACTCCTTTTTATTACCTGAAAATATATAATTTCGCGCTGATTGGATGAATTCTGCCATTTTATCCAGTCTTAATGCTGCTGCAACGTTTCGATTCTTATCGGTTGGGTCAATGACTATCAAGGGATCTTTGAAGATGCTTGGTTTTCCATGTTTTTCCAGATTTATTATTTCACCGTATTTCCAATTGATGGCGGCTTTCAGGGTGTCTTCAAAATTTCCATAATTGATAATCAATAATTCGCATAAGTAACCTGCAAATCCGCCGACTTTAAATTCTGAGCCGTACGTTCCTGTCATTGCCATGAATCTCTTTAAGAGCAGCACTTCATCTTCCTGTGATTTGCTTAAATTGTCTTTGACGTAACGGGTATGCAATATTGTTCTATCAACTGCAGATTTCAATTGGGATCCGTCTTCAATAGCATAACATGGGACAATATCGACTTCACATCCCTCAATATCGGTTGTGACATATGGGTGTGAAGCGAAATGATGTTGTGCTATAGTGTTGAATTTATCGCAACATTTATGGGCTAAATCAAGGCCGGTTTCCTTTAAACATTTTTTATCCGTATCCAACGGGAAAGCAATGAAAATATCTATGTCGGATTTTCCTTTAAGTGCAGTGTTTTTTGCAACGGAACCTACTAATGTTACTCTTGCATCAACCCCTTCGCTGTAACAGGTTTCCTGAAGAAAGTCCATTATTCTCAATGAAACATTTTCAACATGTTCCTTTTCTTCATCTGTCGGTTTAATGTCTTTTAAGATAGATTCATAATCCATATAATCACAATTCAAATATGCTTATATCCTCATATATTGGCCCTCTTGGGGTTAATGTTGATTTTTTAAGTGATATCTGTGAAACTTCCATCTCGCCAATTTCGAAATCAGCGAATTCCTCTATTGTTGATTTGACCTGATTTTTATTTTTTGCGGATTTCATGCGTCCGATTGTCAGATGTGTGGAGAATTTCCTGTCCTTATCAATGCCTATTCGTGCAAATTCCTTATCCAGCTTGTCGTGCAAATCCCTAAGGAGGGTGTCATCTTCGATGCCCAGCCAGATAACCTTTATATGATTATTATTTGGAAATGCGCCGCAACCGGTAATGTTAATTTTGAAAGGTTCAAATTCGCCTACAACATTTTTGATAGCATTTTCCAGTAGGTCTAAACCGTTTGTATCGATATCGCCAAAGAATTTCAAGGTTAAATGAAGGTTTGTGAGTTCCACATATTTTATTTTAGTATCGATTTGTTTGAATTCTTTTATGATTCTATTTATCTTTGGCTTCAAATCATCGGCTAAATCTATTGCCAGAAATGCTCTTATTTCAGACATTATCACACCTATTGTTCAATGATTGTCTCATCAATCGCTATTCCGAAGTGGCGTGCACTGGTATCGATGTAAACTTTTACCTTATCTCCTATCTTTACATCGGCTACAGACAATGGTTCATTGTTTTCGTCAACTATACGAATTGTTTCCGCATTTTGAAGCAATGTGCGAATGATTTGACCTTCATATTCGGCTTCAATCAATATCAAAGGCCTTCTTTCAATCTTGCTTCTTCCGACATAAGCAGTTCTTGTTTCACCTTCGGTATTGACAATCAACACTTCATCACCGGCAACCAATTCTGAGAGGTATCTTGTTTTGTTTCCGGGAACCATCACATAAGCCTGGACAGGACCTGCATTAACTCTGAACGGACGGGAAGCGACATATTCGCTTTCAAGTGATTCGGAATGCACTAGAAACATTGATTTTGAATAGGATCCGATAAGCATTCCTTCGCCCGGCTTCATCATGTCTGTTGTATCGACACATACCCTGTCGCCGGAGCCCAATGGTTTTACGTTGGTTATTGTTGCAATCTTGAGTTCATATTTTGCCTGTGATGCCTCAACAACTTCCTGTGCGATTTTTTTGATTTGATTGAAGTCATTTGCTTCAAATATTATGCCGTCAGTTCCATGTTCCAGAGTTTCAAGGGCAACGCGAGCGCCATCCAAATCACGTACTGCAGCAATTATTTCAACATCATCCTTCTGCAAATCAGCAATGATATTTTCAAGCGGAATAATTGTCCAGTCTGTACCTACAAGAATCACATAATCAACAATTGAACCTAATTTCACCGCTAACTGTTCATGTGCCTTGTCGGTGATTACTACATAAGCGCATACCTGCCTTCCTTCGGCCTTTGCTTTTTTGGCGGCTGCAATATCGACTGAGTCGGTAAAGTCTTCTTTTAACTCTACAAATCCGTCACCTTCACCATTAATTCCCACGAGATATATGTCTGCATCATCAGAATTTGCAATGATTTTCACATTGCCCAGTTTTCTGATTTGCTCCATATCCTCCAAGTCAAGCACATGGTCGATTCCTGATTCCAATGCTGTGGTAATCATTTCCTTTTTGTCTTCCCACAACTCATCGGGGGTGCTTATCCATGCGAATTTATTCTGCATTATGCCACCTTAGTCTAAGAATTTTAAAGCTTCATCGACTTCAGCGTCATGATGAACGATTTCAGAAATTGCACGGGTGATTTTTCCAGGGTTTTCAGCCTGGAACAGGTTACGTCCAAATGCAACGCCTGCACCTCCAACTTCAAGGGAATCCTTAACCATCTGCAAGAGTTCCTCATCAGTGTCTATTTTCGGACCGCCTGCAATAACTACAGGAACAATTGCTCCTTCGACAACTTCCCTGAATGAATCCGGATCTCCTGTGTAGTTGGTTTTGACGATATCCACACCAAGTTCTGATCCCACACGTGCTGCATGTTTTACAAACTCAACATCATGTTCGTTTTCGACTTTTTGGCCTCTTGGGTACATCATTGCAAGAAGCGGCATTCCCCAGTAATCACAGGTTTCGGCAATTTCACCCAATTCCTGCAACATTTGGCTTTCTGTGTCTGAACCAAGGTTTACATGTATTGAAACTGCATCCGCACCCAATTGGATTGCCTTTTCAACGCTTGTTACGGTTACCTTATCATTTGGATCAGGGGCAAGGGATGTACTTGCTGATAAGTGTACGATTAGACCTATATCCTCTCCGTAACCACGGTGACCTTGTTGCACTATTCCTTTGTGCATCAGTATTGCGTCTGCTCCTCCTTGAACAATGCTTTCAACTGTTTCATCCATATCGATAATTCCTGGAATCGGACCGCTTGAAACACCATGGTCCATTGGTGCAATTACTGTTCTTTTAGTATTTCTGTTTATGATTCTTTCTAAACGGATTTTTTTACCTATCATTTTTTTAACCTCGATTAGTTATGAATTATATTTATCTCCTTTTACCTATATAATATTAGTTATACAAAAATAGATAAGCGTTTAATATTAATTAAAAATTTAATTAAAAAATTATTGTATAAATTGAACAAAATAATAAAAAAAATTAAATTAAGAATTTAAACTATTATGAATTATAATAGATTATATCTAATTGAAAATAAAGAAAATCAATATTTGATTTTCAGTCTTCAGCTTCCATCATATCTTCATAGATCAGTTTCCATTGGGAATTTTCACTGTGAAGCATGAATTTTTTGAAAATATACTGTATGAAATACAATCCTTTATCGGTGATTTTATAGAATGTGACCTTCTTATCGTCCGGAATGACTTCCTCACCAGAAATCAGTTCATATTCTTCCATCTGTTTTAGAATAGGATAAATCTTACTTGGATTGGATTTTTTCAAAACCCCCTCCTCTATTAGATTTTGGAAAAACTTGTCCAATTCCTTCATGATTCCATAGCCATGTATACTGCCTTGATATTTGATAATCCATAAGACTAAAAACCTGTATAAACCGTTTACATTAGATTTGAGGATTTTATTGTTCTTTATGAAGTCATTGTAGTTATTTTGTTTATTTTCTGTCATCCTTATTACCTATTTAATAATATATTAAAATTAATATATAATTATATTCTAAAATTTGACATATCATTTTTTCAAAGCAGAGGTCCACAGGTCAAATTCCTTAATTTGGGGTGGAATGCCTGAATCGTAATAAGATTCAAGATAGCCTTTATCAGAAATATAATCCTCACCGCTTCCTTTTGCCGAGTTGAAAAACTCCAGCAAACCCCTGTTTCTGATTACTGTGTGTTCCGGTTTGAATGTTGAGGACCAGATATAAAATACTTTAAAAACAGTGTCAGGATGGTATCCTCCACCCAAATCTATGATAAGCAGATTACATGATTGTGTGATGCTGTAGACTTCAGTTAAAACATCATGCAATCTCACATCAGCATTGATGAAGTTCACATGAGGCAGCTTTTTCATTTCATCACCGGCCTCCGGCGAATTGTCAAGGGCTATGACGTTGCAGGTTTGGGGAAGCAGCCTTGTTGTTCCGCCTGTATGGCATCCAAGTTCAATGACCGTATCATCCGGTTTAATCAAATCCAGGATATCCCGGCGATATCTTTTAACATCATAACTTAACCTAATCATAAGAAATCCCAACATTGTTAAGTTTATCCATATGCAATCCATCAATTTCAAGGGTTCTGAAGACATCTTCATTAAATGAGAATGCGAAAACGGTATTTCCAAGCATTGCCATTGAACTGCCCAAAACATCATCCAGAGAATTGAAATAATCGACAAGCTCCTTAACTTCCGCAGACATCAATCCTGTCTCAGTTGAAAACCTCCTTGAAAAGTCCAGGAAATTTCTTAGGCTGGGCTTTTCCTCAAAATACTCCAAGTATTTCAAACCCGCATCTGAAATGACCTGCCTGTGATGAGGGTCCTGAATGATGCTTGTGGTATTAATGCCTCCAAAAGTTTTCCAGGCGATGCTGACATCATGCTCAAATGATTTGATTTCACCAACACCCGGAGCACCGGGTTGGGTTCTTAAAACCATACCGTGGCCTGTTTGAGCAATGACGTCACCCAAACCTCCTCCCAAATTGACCTCGGCCATATGGGCAATCTGTCCGCACAAGTCAGCTGAATAACCCAAATCCAAAAATTCGTTTATGGCCAATGCCAGACTTAATGCTGAAGCAGCTGAAGTTCCAAAGCCAGCGCCAATCGGCAACTGGATATCCTGGGTAATCTTAAAATCAGGTTTTATCTCTAAAATCTCCAAAACTTGCCTGATAACGCTTTCTTTTCCTTGATTGATATCAATTTCCAATCCGTCCGATTCTGAAATTGTAGTCTTTACTCCCCTGGAAAGCAGAAAGCCTGCACCACAAGATCCGTTTTTTAGGGAAACTTCATGGTTTTCAATTGTAAAAAAGCCAGTAATGTGGCCTGGTACGAAAACTGAATTTGACATGATTATAATTATGTCTTCAAGTTAATTAAAATTTTTTGCAGAAATCAAAGGGATTTCTACAAAAACAAAAAAAAGTATTATTCATCAATCCATAATTTGACTGTGTCCTTTGCACTGCCAACACTTGCACCCGGAATTGACAAGCCTTTTTTGATTTCGGCTCCTGCACATAGCTTATCCAAGTCCCTTTGGCTTGACCCGAAACCTGAGCCCTCATGGGTAACAAAAGGCTTTACGGTTTTTCCTGTAAAGTCCAGCTGTTCAAGCTGTGTGAACATCGGCATCGGCAATGTTCCCCACCAGTTAGGAAAACCTATGTAGATTGTGTCATATGCATCAATGTTTTCCAGTGTCTGTTTGATTTCAGGCCTTGCATCATTTTGCTGTTCCTTTTTGGCAACATCGATGCATTGCATGTAATCTGCTGGGTATTCCACTGCAGGCTCTACTTTAAAAAGGTCTGCACCATCCAATTCCTGGATGTATTCGGCAATCACTTCAGTGTTTCCCTTTTCGATGTTTTTAAGTACCCCACCGAAGTAGTTTTCACCGTTTCTTGAAAAGTAAATTACTAAACTTGACATAATATTAACTCCTTAATTATTGTTTAAATAATATGACATATAAATGTTGCTATTTACAACAATTTCTTTTTTGAAAAAAATAAGAATAAATAAAATTATTCTTTAATTGACCTTGCGAGTTCCGCACCCTTTTCGAACGCCTCGGCCAAAACATCCTCATCAGGAACAAACAATACATCCATTGTGTCGGTTACTGTGAAACCTGCAGTTTCCAATTCATCCTGAAGTTTTTTGACGGCACCTCCGCCCCAACCTTTGGATGAAAAGATTAATGCATTCTTTTCACTGCCGGTTCCTTTGAAGTTGACACAATCAAGCCAGTACATCATGTTACCTATTCTTGGGAACGGCTTGTTCATCATGGTAGGAGCGCCCAACGCAATGGCCTTGGAATCCAAAATGTCAGTGATTACATCATCAGGTCCGTCTTCCTGCATGAAGTACATTGCAACTTCAACACCTTCGCTCATGATACCTTCAGCTATCTGGTAAGCGAGCTTTTCGGTTGAATGGTGCATTGTATCATAAATCACAGTGATTTTATCCTTGCATACTCCTGATCCCCATTCGGAATATTTCTCAACAATAGCTCCAGGGTTTTTCCAGATTTGACCGTGACATGGTGCAATCATCTTGATGTCATTGATTAAGCCTGTGTCAGTCAATTCCTGCAGTTTCATCCTAAGCATTGGAGAGCCTAATGTAACAAGGTTGGCATAGTATTTCTGTGCCTCTCTAAGAAGATATTCCAAATCATAATCCTCATCGAACCTTTTTGAACGTGCTACGTGCTGTCCGAATGCATCGTTTGAGAACAGGATTCCATCTTCAGCAAGCAAAGTGAACATGCTGTCCGGCCAGTGAAGCATAGGGGCTGATACGAACTTTAAGGTTCTGCCTCCGATATCCAATTCATCTCCAGTTTGAACGGCATTGATTTCCAGATTACTGAAATTGTGATATTGGGCTTCTAGGAATTTGATACAATTGGCTGACGCATATATTTCAGCATCAGGATTGTATTTTTCAATGGTTTCACGTAAGAATGTGGAATGGTCCATTTCAGAGTGGTTTTGAACAAATACATCGATTTTGAATTCCTTACCCTCTTGTTCGAATGCATCCTTTACTCTTGCATCGAACTGCTCAAACATTCCACGATAAACATTATCGATCAATACAGTCTTTTCTTGTCCAAATACTAAATATGCATTGTAGGTGGTTCCTGGAATTCCATATCCATGGAAGGTTCTGCTGTGCCAGTGGATAACTCCAACCCAGTAAACACCGTCTGCAATCTTAACTGCTTTCGCTTTCATTTTCAAACCTCTAAAATATTTAAGTTATATAAATATATATTCTATATTCTATATAAATTATTATATGACTAAAAGAATCGATTTACATATGCACAGTTTATTCAGCGACGGGGAATTACTGCCCTCCGAACTTGCAAGAAGAGCATTGAAACTAGACCATGAAGTGATTGCCATTACAGACCATGTCGATTGGTCAAATGTGGATACCATACCTGCGATTCAGGATGCGATTGACGACATCAACGCCAACTGGGACATTACTGTGGTATTGGGCGCTGAAGTGACCCATGCCCCATGCGAATCAATTGACGGAATTGCTGCACGTGCAAAGGATTTGGGTGCAAAGATAGTGGTTGTGCACGGAGAAACATTAAATGAACCTGTGACCCCTGGAACCAACCGGGCCGCAGTTGAATCCGAAAACGTGGACATACTCGGACATCCTGGCTTAATCACTAAAGAGGAAGCCGAAATCGCTCTTGAAAATGACATTTATCTTGAAATTTCCGCACGTAAAGGCCACTGTTTGGGAAACGGCCATGTTGCAAACATCGCACGCGAAGTTGGAAACAGACTGCTCGTCGATACCGATACCCACGCCCCAAGTGATTTGATAACCTTCGACAAATCATATGAAATCGCATTGGGTGCTGGACTAAGTCACGACGAAGCAATGAAAGCTCTTGTCGATAATCCAAGAGAACTTTTGAAAAGCAAAGGAATCTTATGAAAGCATCAAAATTACTGTCCATGATAAGAAAGGATTTGGAAAACTATCCGATTGACTATCTGAGAAATAAGGTTACTGATCCAAGATATAGGGATCCGTTAACAAAAAAGCTTGCCAAATACAATTCCGGCGTGTACGATGAGATATATTCTATTGAAATTGCTGATGACTTTGAAATCAAGGACAAGGTAATAAAAAATATTCGCTCAGACATCGGGTTTTACTTTGACAGGTATGCCGGCGGCGATGATGAAACAAAACGATTCACTGAAAACATCTCCTTATACCTGGCACTGATTGCCAAAAAACCTCTCCATCCATTTTCAGATGACAAAAAGGATGACGTTTATTATCAGGACGGAACATATTATTGCAGAACCCGTATGACTGCAATTCATGATGAAAAATCACTTTGTAGATACTGCGTATGTAAAAATGTGGGATTTAGTGGGATGTTTTACTAAATTCCTCATAATCTTTTGAACTCAAAACATCCAAAAAGAACTTCTTTTTTACAGGACCCAACTCAGCCAAAAAGTCATCATAATATTGACCCTGTTTAATTTGTTCATAGTCCTTTTTAATTAAGTCAAACATATGAGGTTTGTCTTTTAATGGCAAGTCCCTTAAAGCAAAACGAGGGCCATTGATTTTATAGGCAAGCAGGTCGAACTTGTATGCATCATACCATCCATTTTTGATAAATATGTCGAGCAAGACCTGTCCGGCAGGAACGGTATCGAAGAATTTCTCATCAACGACATTGGTGATTGACTTGGTATGCTTACGCCTGACATACAGATGCTTTTTGATGATGGAAATTTTATCGGCCTTAAGATAGACATAATAAAAGAATGGCATGTCCTCAAAAAATATTCCTTCGGGAAACCTGGCATCGATTGATTTAAGGAATTCCTTTCTGTATATCTTCTGGCAGACCCCAACAGAAAGGTCAAAAATTGAACCTGGAGTCTCAGTAGGTGAAAACACCCTATTTTCAAATGACTCATCAAAAGTCTTCATGTCAAACCAGTCGTTTTCATAGAAAACCTCACCATCCCAGTTGATCATCTGGAAAAATGTCAAATCTGTTCCGAATCTGGTGGCCTCGCCGTAAGCTATTTCCAGTGCTTCAGAGCAAAACCAATCGTCGGAGTCAAGATACATTATATAATCTCCTTTGGCTATCTTTAAAGCGTTGTTTCTTGCGGCTCCCGGTCCGAGATTGTCCTGCGTGATGAGTCTAATCCTTTTATCCTCAAACTGATTGATGATATTCAATGTATTGTCAGTGGATCCATCATTAATGATAATCAACTCAAAATCGGCGAATGTCTGGGAAAGTACGCTTTCAATAGCTTTTTTGATATAATCCTGGGAGTTGTAAACCGGCAGGATTACTGAGATTTCTGGCATGTTTAATAATATAGATTTACTCGTATAAAAAATAGTTTGAAAGAAACTCATCAAGTTAAATCCGCAGTTCTTTCATAAACATATACTCCTCCGGAGCGATATATCTTATCATAATATCGATTATGCAATTTTTCATATGAGATAATATATGTGAAATTTGAATCCTTAAGTGGAACACCATAGAATGATTTTACATTTTTATCCAAATACCATTCATAGTATCTATTGATATAGGAACCTATTTCCTTTGATTGGTAATCAGAATCATAATCTATGATAAACTCGCAAACATTTATTATATCAATTCCTCTGTCTGCAATTTCCACAGTATCAGTATAATTGGCAATGACAAATAAACATATGATTATTAAAACTACAGGAACTAATTTTGATACTAACTTTTTTGGGATAAAATATTCCTGTTTATCATTTAATGAGTTTTTAGTATTAAAACCATTATCAAGAACGTTTAGGATATTCTCTAATGCATAGATAACAAAAAATACAAAGGCAGGTATTGTAGGTAAAATATATCTAATGCATTTTATATTCAGATAAGAAAATATGACCATGTAAAATATAAATAACGACAAATTTGCAATAAAGAAAACAGAATAAGTGTTATTCAAATCATATTTATGAAGAACAGATATGATTATAGAAATGCTCAAGAACAATCCTAAAAGTGAAATAAGATAATTATATCTGAATCCGTATCTTGATAAAATCAAAAATACTGCCAAGGAGAATAGCAAAACATAATTAAAATACTTTGTTTTATAAGAATTCTTGAAAAAATCGAATTTTAAATTCCTTCTGGCAGTATTGATAACTTTTAATATAATTCCAATAGATAATATGGCGCATATCAAATAAGCAAATAATGATGGTTCCTCAAAAAATTCAGTCAACCGGTCATTAAAGGTAATATGATTACATGATAAAAAATTTAAAAAGTTTTTAAAATAAAACCAGCGGTCTGTTATGTAATTTGGATCATTGAAATTGCTTTTAAATCCAACAACGGAATTAGATGCCTGGCCAATAAATGACAATTGGGCGCCATAAGACCATATTACATAAAATCCGAATAACAAAAGAAATGCTCCTAAAATAGAGGAATATAAAATCCATTTAAAATCCGGACTTCGGAAAAATGAGATTAATTGCTCTTTGAAATATGGCCTATCTGAAATAAGATTATCAATTAGACCGATAACGTCAAATTTTTTCATAAGATACAAAAGGATTATTAAAATAACAAAAGCACATGTAAATCTAATAAAAAATGAAATGACAAATGAGATGGCGGCAAGAATCCAATATTTAGGATTTTTATCAACAGCCGCAACACTGAATATTAATGTCCACAGAATAACTGAAACAGCAGGAACGTCAACCATACCATTTGAAAACCAATATAAGGTTATTGATAAACTACTGTATAATATGGCGCCGGTGAAACTTAATAATGAAGAAAACCTAACCTTCAAAAAGGTATACATCCCGAAAATTCCTAAAACACTGAAAAATCCTGTGACAATGAAAATCGCATTAATATCAACATAACCCATCCTAAAAAATAATGAAGTTAAAAAACAAATTACAGGAGCGTTTACCATACAATACGGACTAGATAAATTGTTGTAATTCATTCCTGCAAAATTAAGTGCATTGATTAAATATATATAAATGTCTGAATTAAAAGCACCTCTTAATTGGTTAAAATGAATTATATCCACAACCAAAAATAGGCCAAATACTAATAATAAAATTAGATAAGGTGCATCTCCCTTATCTAAATTCATATCATTGAAAAATGAGTTTATTGCCATTAATAGTGCTCCTAATTTAAATTTAAAATCTAACTTGCTGAGTTCATCTTTTCAAGTTCATATTCTAAAACAAATATATACTCTTTGTTTTTTTCAATTATTTTATCTTTTTCTTCAATTAATGATCTTAATCTTCCAATCTCTTTTTCCATTTCGTCAATTTTTCTATCACAATCGTTCATACTCATAAAAAACCCCTACTCATTATTGATTTTTTCCAATATTTCTGGAAACTCCTTGAAAATATCTTTTAATTGTTCATCGTTTTTTCCTGTCTTGTTTAAGTTCCATAGAGTATAATTATCTATAACTCCGGTTTCCCTAGCAACATTAACATATGTTAAAAAGTTATAAGGATTATCAATGCCTGTTATTTTTGTATTGTTTAATATGGCCATAGCCCAAAACCAGATGTCGTCAGCGGTCGGGCATATTCTCATGAATTTATCCTCATCAAAAACCTTTTCGCACAAGGCGCCCGGGAAATACATAGTGCCTCCTGCACCTGTAGGGAAATTCAAATAGGAAGGCTTTTTAAACCCATCAGATAACTTCCATTCATAGTAATCCAATATTCTATTTTCATCCTTTGCGATTACTCTTGGTCTGGAAGATATGATTGTATTTGGATTTTCAAGATAGGTATTCCATATCTTTTCTAGCCAGTCATTATGGTAATAAATATCATCATCGGCAGTTACAATGAAATCATCCGGATTTTCCTTTAAGATGAAAATCAGTTTTTTGTATGATTTGATATCGTGACACCATCTGATTGTTAATCCGTTTTCCTTCAGTTTTAAAACACTTTCGGGAAGATCATCTTCCTTATTGGGGAATTGTTCATCAGCTAACCATAGAATAACTTTATCGGGCTTGAAATTCTGTGTTAGCAAAGAGTATAAGCAGAAATGAATATCTTCCATGCGCTCTGGAAACGAAGTTAATGATACAACAATTGATTCATCCCTTTTCTCGGTATTGAGACCATATCCTGTGAAGTTATCGATTTCATGCTGCATCTCTTTTTTGTTAACGTGATTATGGTTTGTCTTTAAAGCATTATTGAAATTAAGATATCCATAATAGCTTTCATAATTTAAGACTCTTATATAGAAACTATATAATTCCAAGGGCATTTTCTTAAGGGCATCTGATTGCAGGTCTGATTCTATCAGATCATTTCTGATTTCCTGATAGATTTCTTCCATATCCCTATTTCCATCATAAGGATTTGTTCTATCGTAGGTGACCCATTCTATATGTATATCCAGAATTTCAGAGTCTTTGACTTCCCTTTCAGCAATGAATGGATTGTCAAGACCATACAAATCAGGTTTATCCAAATAGTTTACCCCATTTATAATTAATGAAGTATACTCAATGTAAAAATCGACCCTTTCCAAATTTTTATTCGCATAATAAATACTTCGAAGGAATACGTTTAAGATTCCGTCATTAATAGCCCTTATTTTTAAATCCAATTTGCCGCAGCAAGCCTCTATAATGATTCTTTTACCTTCTTTAATAACAAAGCCTCTAGGGAAGCTTTGCAACGGATTTGAAGCTGAATTTTCAATAATTTCAATGCCATTAGAGCTAATCCCAAAATTTCTAAGGTCTATCCTTGCCATGTCATTTTTATATAACTCACGGATATCTTTATCTAATTCATCAAGACGGTCCTTATATCCCAATAACTTAATAAATAAACCTTTATCCTCAAGTTTATCATATTCAGAACTTTTATCATAAATATAATTCAATTTATCATTTAATTGAGTTGCTTCTCCATGGTATACATCGGACTGTGATTGCGAGTGATTTTTGTCTTTAAGCAATCTTTTATTTTCCGCTTCTATTTTTTTAACATCTCTTTTAAGATTGTTATTCTTATGAGTTAACTTCTCATATTCATTTTTATAAAAAAGATAACTATTGCTTCTATTCAAAAAGTATTTGCCTATTGAAAAATTTCTGATGAATCTTAAAGGTTTTGTGATTTTCCAACTATTGGATGATAATAAAGTATTGTTTTCTTTTTTAAATCGTTTTATTTCTTTCCTTAATTCTTTATTTTCAGATTTTATTTCATCATTTTTCATTCCAATAGAAAAATGAGCCATCAATAATTTAAATTCCTTTGCAGTCCTAGAAATAAGTGCATTATTGAAAATTTGTATGTTTTTAGTTGTTAAATAAGATAAAATTTCATCATGACCATATTCATCACTCATTAATTGAAAGTCTTTTTTTATCTCTGTGAAAAATAGTTCATGGAGATTTTTTTCTACTTCAAATAATCTATTGTAGACTCCACTAACCTTCTTATTGAACAAATTTGATTTGAACTTATTGAAGATATTATGCTCCTGGAATATGTCAAAAATCATATTATGGATCTTTATCGTATCAATGAATTTTGCATTTGAAGAACTCATAACGGAAGAATGATGAATTCTGCGTTTATAATAATATTTTTTAACAAATAAAACCTTTTCTGCATTTAGAAAGGCATTCCAGAAGAAAATATTGTCCTCGAAAATGGTGCCTTCAGGAAACCTTACATTGAATTTGTTTATAAATTCATTATTATACAGCTTATTAACGGGAGAAACGGCAATCTTAAATATCAAATCATCAATATCCTCATAATTAAAGACATTCTCTCCAACATCGGCCAAATCGGCCATATCATAATAATCGCTGTTGAAATATTCATCTTCCTCATCATCGTAATTTATTAAAGGAAACATCAACATTTCAAGGTCTTTATCTTTGGATAATTTATAAATTTCCTCTAAGGTATTCGAATCAATGAAATCATCAGCATCCATAAAATATAAATATTCTCCTTGACAATTATCCAATCCTATATTTCTGGCATGACCTGCACCGGAGTTTTCTGTAGATATTATTTTAATCCTATTATCCTTTTTTGCATAATCTTCAAGGATATCTAGTGAATTATCCGTTGAGCCATCATTAACGCAAATTATTTCAATATCTTTTAATGTTTGATTGATAATGCTTTCCAAACACTCTGACAAATATTTTCCAGCATTATAAACCGGGATAATTATTGAAACTTTGATCATTATAATCTCCTTTTAATCTTTCTTAAAACATTCGTAAACTTTCTGAAATGCTTTGTTATTTTCCAGCTTGAAGATGAAAGAATTGATTTGTTCAAGTCTTTCTGCTTTGATAATTCCTTTTTAAGCCTATTGTTTTCATCGATCAATTTTCTGTTTTCCTTTTTGAGGTTGTCTCTTTTGACTATATATTCTCGGATTCGCACTTCATATTCCTTTGATTTGTATTCCTCAAGGGAATCAGATTCTAGAACAAAATTATATCTCTTTAATAATGCAGGTTTGACCAGGTGATTTTCACCTAAATCGATTGCCGAATATTCCTTTTTGGCACGCTGGAAATAGTCCTCCGAATCCGTGGACAACATATAGTTATTTATTTGAGTAATCTTAAACAGTTTAAACTCTTCTACAAATTCATCAAAATAATTTTCTTTCTTCAAAAATCTTTCAACAATATCGCATATGTCAAAAATGAATATGCCATTTGATGAAGTGTTGTTTATGGAATTTGGATTGAGTCTGTAATGATAAAAGAATTTTGGAATGAATGACATTTTTGATGCCCTCAGCATTGACTGGACATGGAACGGAGTGTCATCAAAAGCAACGTCTGTCGGGAATCTGAAATCATCATATTTGTCTAAAAACGCTTTTTTATATAACTTAGTCCATGGCGCGAAGGATGAATTCAGAACATACCTCTTGACATCCTTATAATCAAAAGTGAAATCGTTGAAATCAACATCCTTGAATACGGTTTCCAGGTTAAAACCCGGAATTGAATAGTCGATATCCTCACCCTCCCTGAATCTGGCTATCTTGAAAATCACCAAATCGGAATCGTTTTTAACTGCATTATTATATAATTCCTTAAAAGCATTTCTTTGGATATAATCATCAGGGTCGAAGAAATAAATATAATCCCCGCAGGCCTCATCCAATGCCCTGTTTCTTGCAGCGCCGCAGCCCGCATTTTCCTGATCGATGATCCTGACCCTACTATCCTTTTGGTAAAATTCATTTAAAATCTCAAGCGAATCATCTTTGGATCCGTCATTAACGCAAATCAATTCTATTTCCTTCAAAGACTGTTTTAATACGCTTGGAATAGATTCATGCAGAAATTTGGATGCATTATAAACAGGAATTATAACGGAAATCTTAGGGTTGATGAACAAGTCTTTCACTGAATTCAAGATATCCTCATCATCTTTAAATACCTCATATACAATGTCCTTAATTTCTTTAGTGTATCTGTTATGATATGCATTGATGAATTCAGCTAGCCTTTTCTCATAATTTGCCTTCATTTGGCTAAATCCAGCCTCATCCAAAATATCGAATGTCTCTTTAAAATGCTTTATATAATCATATTTTTTACGATAGGTGTTTATCTTTAATAGGCTTCCGGTTTTAGGATATCTGAAACCATATAAATCAACAGGAACGGTCGGAATCTTGTCAACGAGAGTGAATATTTCCGCTAAAAATACAGGGTCCTGGCCTCTCAACAAGTCCGGAAATATAATATTATTCTCTAACAAGAACTCTCTATTAAATATATTTTTATAAAATGAATAAGGAATTCCATATTCCTGAGGGGTTATCATTCCTTCTTCGCTGAATCTTTCCAAATTATCATTGACGACAAGTTCGCCCTTAATATTTATGCCAAGAAGGTTTGCTGAAACCATTAAAGCATTATTTTTTATTGCTGAGTCATACATTAGTTCCAATGCCCTTTCATTGATGAAAATATCATCCGAATCCAAATATGCAATAAATTCACCAGTTGCTTTTGTTAAAGCATAATTTCTTGCAATACCTGATCCTTCGTTTTCTTTTGTGAAAACCTTAATAAAATCATACTTATTCGAATAATCGTTAAGAATCTCTAATGAACTGTCAGTTGAACCATCATTAACACATATTAGCTCAATGTCCTTTAATGTTTGTTTGACGATACTGTCTATTGATTCGCTTAGATACTCTTCATCATTGAACACCGGCATTAAAATTGAAATTTTAACCCCATTATTTTTAAGACTCATATTCAATTCCCAAATCGTTAATTAAAAATATTATTCATTTATACTAAAATTCATTATTTATTTTATTTAATTTCTCAATTGCTATAACAAACTCTTCTTCAATATTATCAGTTGCTTTTAAAGCCTTTAACAAATTATGATTAGTTATTTTCTTTGGAATTACTGTATAATCATCATAAATTCCTTTAAGATGTTCATCACAATTATTAGGACATTTAAAAATCCTATCTTTAAACTTAATTGTTTTTAATGGAAATATGACATTTTCATCATAAATATGGAACTTATATTGTGTTTTGCCTCTTGGCGCTTCAGGTCCAGGAACAATATAAGATGAATGTTCATAAGTTAAATCCAAACTATCCATATACTCTTCAATTACGAGCTTAGGATTAACTTTATCATTGAATTTCTTTATCATTGAATCTCTTTGTTTATAATATAATTCATCAGTGATATTTTCAGTTGAATTTATATAATCATAAGGAAAGATATCTATGTTACTCATTGTAATCCCAAAATTTGGATATCTATAAGTAAATTGAATAAAAGCAATGACAAAATCATTAATGTTTACATGATAAAGCCTTAAATCGATGTCATTTTCCAAGTTATGCAATTTAATCTCTTCTTCGAGAATAGGATATAACTTTTCAAAATCCCTCCTCATCATACCAATATCCAAATCATCATCCCAAGGTATGAATCCTCCATGTCTCACTGCACCTAGCAACGAACCATAATCCAGCCAGTATTCCAAACCATATTTGCTGCAGATATTATCAATAAATGTTAATAACTCTTGTTCTAAAGTCTGCACCTGTTCCCATAACTTAATGGGTTTTAATTCATGGTTCAGAAATATGTTTTCAAATAAATCATGATATGAATCTAAAATCTTTTCATTTTCATTGATTTTCCTTTTAAGTTGCTTATTTTCTTTAGACAATTGATTTATCTTTTTATCCAAATCCTTAGTTAAAATTTCATGCTCTTTTTTATAGAAATTATAAGACCCGCTATGTTGCAAAAATTTATTTTTTAACTTGCCTAGCATAATTAACACTTCACCTAATTCTAACATCCGATTTGGAATAATTCAAATCCTTTTTTAATTATTTTCTTATCATAAATATTTCGTCCATCGAATATTACTTTCTCATTTAATTTATTTCCTAACAATTCAAAATCAGGATTTCTGAATTCTTTCCACTCTGTTATTAAAATCAATCCGTCACATTCATCTGCAGCGGAATATCTATTATCAACAAATTCTATTGAATCCAAATACTTATCATCAATTGCCTTTTTGAATTCATTGATAGCTTCCGGATCATATGCTTTGATTTTTGCACCTTTGTCAATAAGTGATGTAATTACTACCTGTGATGTAGCTTCACGAACATCATCAGTGCCGGGTTTGAAGGAAAGCCCCCAAATTCCAAAAGTTCGTCCGTTTAAATCACTACCAAACCTATCGACTACCTTGTTTACTAAGACCTTTTTTTGTTTTGCATTAACCTTTTCAACATTGGATAAAATCATAGGTTCATAACCGGCATTCTGGGCAGTATTGATTAATGCCTGAACATCCTTTGGGAAGCAACTCCCGCCATATCCGCAGCCGGCATAAATAAAATCATAACCTATACGCCTATCTGAACCGATTCCCAAACGGACCTGCTGGACATTAGCACCGGTAACTTCACAAATATTTGCTATCTCATTCATGAAGGATATTTTTGTTGCAAGCATTGCATTAGCAACATATTTTGTCATTTCAGAGGATTTTATATCCATTAAAACAAATCTATCATGATTCAATACGAATGAAGAATACAAATCTTTCAATATATCAAATATTTCATCTTTTTCCGCACCGATTACCACACGGTCAGGATGCATGCAATCCTCAATTGCCCTTCCTTCTTTTAGAAATTCAGGATTTGAAGCAATGTCAATTTTAACATTAGAGTTATTGTCCTGCAAGATTCTTTCTATATGCTCCTTAACTTTAAAACCTGTTCCAATTGGAACAGTTGATTTGATTACCACCAATGAATCATGAGAGATATTTTCAGCAATATCCGTTGCAGCTGAGAAAATATAATCAAGATTGGCTGAGCCATCACTTGCCATTGGAGTTCCAACGGCAATGAAAATAATGTCTGTTTCATAAAGAGCCTCTTTGATTTGTGTTGTAAATATCAAATCGCCTTTTTCCTGACCATTTTTTACCATTGTCGCTAAATGAGGTTCAAAAATTGGTAAAATTCCTTTTTTTAATCCTTCAATTTTTGATTCATCAATGTCAACACAATAGACTTTATTTCCCATTTTAGAAAAACATGCGCCGGTAACAAGTCCAACATATCCAGTTCCAATAACAGTAATATTCATAATCTCTCCAACGAATACAATATTTTAATTCTGTTTAATGATAATCTAGCAATAATTCTAATAACCTAAATGATATTAAAAATAACATTTAGTTGCAAATAACAATATTAGCGATATAATAATATTTTTATTGATTTTTTATTTAAAATTATCGAATAGACAGTATGACATTCTTTTTTAAACTGAAAAAATTAGAAAAAAAGGAAAAATAGTACTCAACTAAAATGTTTGAGTACCGCTTGTAGGGCTTAAAGCCACACTTTGAGTTGTCAAAAGATTGCTATTTGAATCATAAATTTTGATTGTTGCATAATCCGGGTAATAGTGATATGCATCCGCACTGGCTATCTCAAGGTAACCATCACTGTGAACAGTAGCAGGCACCATATTACCATGATTTAAGGCATTGCCATCTCTTGAATAGAAAATTTGAACAATAACATTTTCACCGGCATGTGCGGTTCCCACATTAATTCTTGCATAGGTTTTATCTGATTCGGCACTGCCTGTTGAAAAACTTCCTCCCAGAATGGAAATTGAACTAGGAGTGGATTGCTGTACCGGTTCAGAAGCCTGGGCAGTTTTTGGTTCATCATTGCTTTGATTGACATTTAGACTGTTGTCAATTTGGTTAGGCTGTGAATCATTGCTTTGATTAGACCCGAATCCATAAATGTAAACAAAGGCACCTGCAAGAACCACAGCAATAATCGCCAATGCAATAATAATGTATTTAGTTGTATTATCGCTATTGCCTTTATCCATTGAATTAATCATCTGGTTATGATTGATTTCCTTTTTCAATGGAGTTCCACATTTTTTACAGAATTTTGCATCATCATTATTTTCATTACCACAATTCGGACAGCGCATTAATTATCACCTCAATAACTATAAAGATAATAATATTTTATACACAATATTAAATAAGTTTTATTGAATAGTATGAAAATTTCCAATAGAAAAAAAGTGAAATGATTAAAAAGAATTAATCATAAAATTTGCCTAAGAACTCTTTCATCCTTTTATTATCAGATGAGAAGACTTCATCAGGTGAACCTTCCTCAACAATGACACCATCATCCATGAAAATAATCTTGTCAGCGACATTACGGGCAAATGCCATTTCGTGAGTGACAATTACCATTGTCATGTGTTCTGCTGCAAGGTCACGTATGACAGTTAAGATTTCACCGGTTAATTCAGGATCAAGTGCTGATGTCGGTTCGTCAAAGAACAGAATATCCGGATTCATTGCAAGTGCGCGTGCAATCGATACACGTTGCTGCTGACCCCCGGACAACTCACAGGGATAAGCGTTTTCCTTATCCTGCAGACCCATTTTTTTAAGCAAATCTCTTGCATGTTCAAAAACTTCTTTCTTATCTCTTTTTTGAACACGTATTGGTGCATTGGTAATGTTTTTCATCACGGAGTGATGTGGGAACAGATTAAAATTCTGGAATACCAGGCCGAAAGTCCCGTCAAAATTAATTTCGCCGCTATCTTCGGTTTCCAAATCTGTTATGCATCTAAGTAATGTGGATTTTCCGGAACCTGAAGGTCCTATAATGGCTAAAACCTCTCCTTTTTCAACACTTAGGGAAATATCTTTTAAGACTACATTATCATCAAAACTTTTCTTAAGATTTTTAACTTCAAGCAAACTCATTCTTTCACCTATTCATAATAATCTAATCTATTCTCTAAGCGTTCCATTACAAATGCTACAATTATATTGAATATATAATAGAAAATACCTGCTACAAGCAATGCCGCAATTGATGCATCTGCAGCTGCAATCTGTTTAGCTACAGTGAACATTTCCGGAATTGCAATAACAAATGACAGTGAAGTATCCTTTACAAGTGTGATTACTTCATTAGTTACAGAAGGAAGAATTACCTTGAACACTTGGGGCATGATGATTATAAAGAATGTTTCCAATCTGGAATAACCGAGTACCTGAGCCGCTTCATACTGGCCGCTGTTAATAGATTCAATTCCACCCCTATAAATCTCCGCAAAGTATGCGGCATAATTCATAGTGAATGCAATAATCACTGCAATGAACCTATAGTCGGCTGACAGGCTTATGCCGAACACATAGTATGGGGCGAAAAATACTACGATTAACTGTAACATCAGCGGAGTACCTCTCATGATTGAGATATAAATCTTCATTAACCATCTAAGTGGTCCGAAACTACTCATTCTTCCTCCGGCAATAGCTAAACCGAGAGGAAGAGAGAATAGTAATGTAAGCAAGAATATCTCTATTGAGGTAACCATACCTCCAAGCAATTGTGATATTACATTACTTAATATCATTTATTAATTCTCCCTCTAAAACTAAACTAGTTTATTCTGTGATTAAAGATCCTGGAACACCTGCATCACTGTAGTTTTCAGCGATTTTAAGAACAGTTCCATCAGCAAACATTTCATCTAAAGTTGCTTGTACTTTGTCTCTTAAATCCTCATTTCCAAGTTTAAATCCGACACCATATTGTTCTGATGAAATAGAATCATCTAAGATTTTATAATCATCAGAGTTGTCTTTAGAGTTAACTTGGTATTGAGCTACACCAATATCTATAGCTACTGCATCACAAGCACCGGATTCTAAATCCATAAATGCAGTGTTATAATCAGCAACTTCGGTTAATGTTGCAAAGGTGTCAGCTAAAGTTTTGTTGTCGCCTTGAAGTGCAGCTAATGCTGATGAATCTTTTTGTGTTTCAACAGTTTTGCCCGCTAAATCATCGAGAGAGTCAATTCCTGAATCGGACTTGACAACGATTACCTGTTTGTTGTCAATATATGCATCAGTCCAGGTGTAGTCATCTTCCCTTCCGTTGATTGTGAATCCGTTCCATATGCAGTCGATAGAACCGGAGTCAAGTTCAGCATCTTTTGCATCCCAATCGATTGGTTGTGCTACAAATGTCCAATTATTTCTTTCACAAACTTCTTTTGCTAAGTCTAAGTCGAAACCAACATAGTTTCCACTGTCGTCTTTATATCCGTAAGGTGGGAATTCTGCGTCAAATCCTACGATGAAAGTGTCATCATCATTTGCAATGGCATCATCGGCATTATCTCCCCCTAAAAAGTCAAATAAACCAGCGCTTGCAGTACCCATAACTAAGAAAGCTACTAATACTAAAGCTAATATAATACCTATCTTTTTATTCATTTTAAAACACCAAAATAGTTATAACTATATAGTAGAATTTTTTCTACTAAAATATAATTTATTTAATTAAATATATTAATGTAATTATTAAATGTTCAAAATATTATTATTACTACTATTCTAACTTGAAATTAGTGAAATTTTCTTAAATTCCTAAGAGATTTTGTTAATCTCCAACTAGTTGAAGATAGAATCTTTTGATTTTCCACATTTAACCTCTTATTTTCCTGTTTTAATTTTTCATTTAGCTCAGTTAATTCTGAAATTCTATTATTAAAATAAGCTGAAACGAATTCATCATAATCGTCTGAAGATATAATCAACTTAAAAGCAGATATCCAATCCTTTTTGATTAGGGATTCATTTTTAATTTCCATTTTTTTGAATTCATTTTTAGCGCGGTTAAAATAATCAATGGAATTAGTTAAAAACAGGTATCTCAAGATTTGAGCCACTTTGAATTTGAAAAATTCAATTTCAAACTCCTCATAATAATTCTCCTGCTTCAAAAAGGACTCGACCATATCGATTATTTTGAATATATCAAAAGGGCTAGTGTTAGAATTAGATATGGAAATTGGATTGACCCTATAATAGTATAGCTCTTCGGGAACAAAAGAAATTGAAGAAGCCCTAAGCATTGCCTTTACATGGAATGGAATATCCTCATATAATACGCCTTCAGGAAAATAAAAGTCATCATATGAGTCCAGAAACTTTTTTTTATATAATTTAGTGCATGCAGAATATTCAGAGTTCAAAACATGATTCTTAACATCGGAATATGTGAACTTTAAAGTGCTGTAATCAATATCTCCAAAGTTTCTATCAATTTTGAAACCAGTCTGCTTATTATTGCCACCGAAGGTTTGGTACTTGAACATCACCATGTCCGAACTGTTTTCAATAGCATTATTGTGAAGCTTTTCAAGTGCATTCAAATCAATCAAATCGTCCGAATCAATGAAATAAACATATTTTCCTTTGGATTCATTTAATCCTCTATTCCTACTGGCTCCAAGACCTTGATTTTCCTGTGTGATGATTTTAATTCTTTTATCTTTTTTGGCATAACCCTCAAGTATCGATAGGCTATTATCATTTGATCCGTCATTAACACAGATTACTTCAATGCCTCTGAAACTCTGATTTAAAATACTGTCCAAACAGGCACTTAAATGATTCTCAACATTATAAACCGGTACAATGACAGAAATTTCGCACATTCAAACACCATTATTTTCTCAGTTTTCTTAAAGGACCTGTTAGCTTCCAGCTATTTGAAGATAGAATCTCGTCATTTAATTTCTTTAGTTTGTCTGCCTTATTTTTGAAATTGTCTTTTCGGCGGAATTCTTCTTCATATAAACCATTTAAAACAGTTAATCTTTTATTCAGATAACCTTCATCATTTACAGAATAATTTTCGTCACCGCAGCCAAAATCATTTAATATTTTAACTAATTCTTCCCGACAGGCGTTAAAGTCTGTTATGTCTGATTTATATTTTAATTCGTATTTGGATAGGCTGCTGCCTTTTTCATATAAAGCCCAAACGTCACTATTTGAACCCAGATAATCGGAAAGCTTTGATGGAAGATATGGATTCATTTCATAATTGCCTTCAGTTATGCTGTCACTAACCACCAAAACATCAAATTGAGTACATGCATTCAAAAATTCCAGATAAGGCAATGGCTTTTTGACTATGAAATTATCTGATGAGTCTAGAGAATCAATTAATGTTTTTAAGATTTTTTCATCACTTATATAGAAATGAAACTTGACATTATCCAGATATTTATGGTTCAATGTTTCAAATGCATAGAATATGCTTTCAAAATGTCTTCTTCCATAATAGTCATTTCCAAAATAAGCAATATTTATGTTCTCATTATCCAAATCCAAATTAGCTTCATTTAAATAGTAATATTCATTAGGAAGTACCGAATGAGGTTTGATTTCGGTTTTGTGAATTATATGGTCTTTGATATCAACTGGAAATTGGCCCAGCATTATTTCCCGCTGGTTTTCATTGGTAAAAATTAACTTATCCGCAAATAGATAAGCCATGTATTCGCAGATAAAATAAGCGGAAGATTTGTTTTTGACCAACTCAAAATCAGTTCCATGTTCCAGATTATAGTCGTTAATCATACTATTGATTTTTTCGATGTATTGCTTATTATCGATTATCATTTCCCTATATCGTTTAGGTTTATTGGATAAATCATAAATCAATGGATCTGAAAACTCTGCCTGCCAAAAGACATCAGGGGATAAAAATTTATATTCAAATGCTAAAAAATGATTTGACATTAACCATGACCTTGAATAAATCTTTTTATAATCGTTTTTGATCGCGGGAATGCCCTTGTTGATTACTTCAAATATGCAATCTGCCCAATCATAATTGCAGTCAATATCAATGATTAATCTATTGTTAACAAATTTTTCGATTTTATCATTTAAAATAGAGTCATCTGATGAATTAATCTTTATATGCAATACATCTACATTCTTATTGTTTTCAATAATCCTTTTTAGCACGTTTATTCCTGAAACATAATCGGAAGGCGGGAATAAACATGAAATATACAATTCATCACAATTAGCACACATCAATATTAAATTAGTGTTATTATAGTATAAAAGTTTTGAAAACTAAATCTTCTTCTTCAAAGCACTAATCAATTTTTTAAAACCGGTTTTTTTATTATTATGATTTTTTTCATGTTTAAGTGATGATTCAAATTCATTGAAATCCTTTGAATTAACGGCTGAATGATAAAAATGTTTTGCTTTAGGTTTTACCTTATCAAAATCAAGTTCTTTAACTTCATCCTCTTTTAAAATCAAATCCTTTTTAATCTTGTCAAAGAATTCCTGTTTATCCCGCTTATTTACTTCCTGAAATCTTGTTGAGATATTCTGGTATTTTCTTGAGAATAAAAGCTCCTTATAGATATCATAATATCCATATTTCCTGGAAATATCATTTACCATGTTAAAAATCTCAATACAATCAGAAAATCGGGAAAAATTGGAACGAGTGATGGAATCCTTGCGAACTCTTCTCATATAATAGTATTCATCTACAAATAGCATCCGTTCACATAAAAAGATCGATTCAACGACGAAAGGAGTGTCCTCAAAAATTAGTTTTTCCGGAAACCTTAATTTTTCAATTATTTCCCTTTTAAATAATTTTCCCGGTGCGGTAACTGAAACGCCGTATAACTTTTCTCCCAAATCGGAACAGTTGAATGTGGACTCTCCATATTTTTTCAAAAATGGAATGTCGAAATACTTAATCGGTTGGGTTTTCCTTGTTTCATTATCAAAATTAAGCAATTTAAATAATGTCATATCAGCGTTTTTTTCTTTGGCATGGGAATATAAATTGAAAAGAGTGTCTTCAATAATATAATCATCCGAATCAATGAAAAAAACATATTCTCCAATGGCATGTTCCAATCCGACATTTCGAGTACATCCAAGGCCTTTATTTTGCTGGGAAAAAACCTTAACTCTAGTATCGTTTATTTGATAATCCTTTAGAATTTCCAATGAACCGTCAGTTGACCCGTCATTAATGCAGATGACTTCGATTTCCTTTAGTGACTGGTTTAAAATGCTGTCTAAACATTCCTTTAAATAATCTTCAACATTATAAACCGGAACTATAACAGAAATTTTTACCAAAATTACCCATCCTTGTTGTGCTACTTGAATATGTTCATCTTTCTTAGTGGTTTTGTAATTTTCCAGCTTTTAGATGACAATAATTCATCATTTATCTTTTTGTTCTTTTTGATTTCTTTTTTAAGGGATTTGTTTTCCTTTGATAATTTATTGACTCGTTTTTGATATCCATCTACCTTAACATTCAATTCATATTCCTTAAAAGAATTCGCATTTATTGCCCAGTAGTATCTTTGGATTAAATCCTCCGGCACATCAAACTCTTTGACTTCCAGAAGTTTTTCCTGGGCAAGCCTGAAATATTCCTCCGAATGTGAAGATAGCATATACATGAAGATTTGCCTAACCTTAAATTCATAAAATTCTTTTTCTAGTTCATCGAAATATCCTTCAGATTTTAAAAATCCTTCAACAATATCGACAATCTTCATAATGTCAATGCCGTTAGATGAAGTATTGTTGACTGAATTCGGATTGGCATAACGATAATGATAGTAAAAATCAGGAGCAAATGAAATCTTTGTTGCCCTTAACATTGATTTGACATGGAATGGAACATCATCAAATGCAACGCCCAAATCAAATCTGAAATCATCATACTTGTCTAAAAATTCTTTTCGATATAATTTGGACCATGGCGCGAAGGCAACATTTAAAACATAACGTTTAACATCTCTAAATGTGAATGTGAAATTATTAAAATCGACATCAGTGAAGATTTCATCAAAATTGAACATAGGTTTCTTGTAGTTAACCGGCTCTCCTTCCATAAACCAGGCTATCTTAAATATCACCAAATCCGAATCATTGCTTGTGATATTTTCATATAACTCTTCAAATGCGTTAGGAGCAATATAATCGTCCGGATCGAAGAAATAAATATACTCGCCTGATGCTGCATCCAAAGCCCTGTTTCTAGCAGAACCACAACCTCCATTTTCCTTATCAATGACCTTGATTCTGGAATCCTTTTTAGCAAATTCATTGAGGATTTCCAATGAATTATCTTTGGATCCGTCATTTACACAAATTGCTTCAAAGTCATGGAAGGTCTGGTTCAAAAGCCCGGAAAGTGCATCTTCAAGATATTCGCTAACATTATAAACAGGGACTATAACTGAAATTTTAACCATTAAAATTTACCTCTATAATTCTATACTATTTTATTTAATTAATCTTATTTAAAAATGAGCATTTAGAAAGATAATTATTTAAAAGAGATATTTTATAAAAAATAATATACATAAAATATACATAAAAAAATGATTTTTTAAATTAAGTGAGAGAATGGTTAAGGAATTTAAGTTTTCAATAATTATGGCAGTATATAATGTTGAAAAATATTTGCATGAATCTGTGGAATCTGTTATTAATCAAACAATAGGTTTTAAAGAGAACGTGCAATTAATCCTAGTGGATGATGGCAGTTCTGATAATTCCAAACGAATCTGTTTATATTTCCAGAAAAAATTCCCTGAGAATATAATTGTACTATCAAAAGAAAACGAAGGGCAATCTTTTGCTCGTAATTTAGGTTTAAAACATGCAACTGGAAATTATTTTAATTTTTTAGACAGCGATGATAAACTATCACTAAATGCCTTGGAAACCATTGACAATTTCATCAAAAACCATGAAGATATCAATATACTTGCCATACCATTAAAATTTTTCAATGTTAAAGATAAAGAACATCCTTTAAACAATAAATTTGAAAAAGAACAAATTATTAATGTTTTTGAAAATTATAATTATCCTCAACTTTCTGCTTCATCTTGTTTTTTTAACAAAAACATCATTAATGATAACGAATTCGATACGCAGATAAATCTTGGTGAAGATGCTGTCTTTATAAATAAACTATTAGTTAATGAAAAGAATATTGCTTTTCTGAACACCACAGATTATTTATACCGGAAAAGAGACGATTCTTCATCCACATTAGATGATATAGGCTATAAAAAGGAATTTTATTTAGATAAATTAAGATATTTTCATGAAGAACTAATTAAATTTTCGTTAGATCAGCTCGGATATGTTGCAAAATTCATCCAATATGTAATCGCATATGATCTGCAGTGGTATTACGGCAAATCCCAAATAAAGGAGATATTATCCGAAGAGGAATATGAAAATTTCATGAAAAAACTTCAAGAGATTCTAGGTTATATCGATGAAGAGATAATTTTAAACCATGAATATATTCCAATTAACGATAAAAAGAAATTTTTATTGTTTTTAAAAAACAATTGTCAATTCAATATTGATGTCAAAGGTAATTTAGTTGTTTTAAAAACAAAGGATCATGTCCTAAATAAATTAAACAACAATAAACTTTGGATTACTGGCATTGATGTCAAAAAGAGAAATCTGCTGATATCCGGAAAATTCAGCAGTTACTGTAAAAGCGAATATTTGAAAATTAAGGCAATTAAAAATATGGAAAAATCTCCTGAGGAGTTTATAGCTGAATATAATGAAGAGTTGTCTAGAAAAACCAATTGTTTAGGTATTGACTGGAAATATGTATATTGTTTTGATTTTGAGATACCTATGGAAAAACAAGAAGAATTTGATTTGAGTTTTATTGTCAATTATATCGAAAATGACAATGATTCTGAAATCAAGGGGCATCTTAAATTTGAAGATTATGATAAAATATTCAGAAATGACAATAACTTAATTAAAAAATCCAAAAAGATTTTCAATGAAAAAGATTTGATTTATATAGAGGATTATCCTTTTAAGAAAAGATTAGAAGAAACTTTAGAAAAATATAAAAGATAGGAGCTATTTAGCTCCAATAACTTGATTTAGATATGGAACCCTATAACAGACCGCCATCACAATCCATGTGAATACAATTGTTAAAATCCACAATGTGAAAGTCAATGCCTTATAATGTAAAAACGGTTGTAGATAAGTTAATAGTAATTTTAAAATAACGATATGGATTAAATAGAATCCATAACTGTATTTTGCAATTGACTGAACTCCTTTACGGAATAATCCATCCGGTTTGGTTAATCTATGTTCATCCCACTTAAAGTTTTTGAACAATAAAAATATACCAGTTACTTGGAAAGCTAAGAATATGGAATATCTGTCGATTTTAAATCCATCAACAGGGAACATAATATAAAATACATATGCATTTATAATTAATGCCAAAATTGTAATAACCGGTCCGACATATGGATTATTGAAGATTTTTCTTTCAGTATGCCTTAGATAATAACCTAAAACAACCATACCGATAGGTCCTGAGAAATAACTTAATTTAATTGGGAATGGTGTGTATATTGTAAAATCAAAAATACATGTGATTAACCAGAAGAAAAGGAAATACTCAACTTCAGTCAACTCGGAATGCAATAACCATTTATTGAATATAGGCATAATCAAATAGGTTCCTAAAATCATCCAGAAGAACCAGTATTGTGTGAATCCCATATTACTTGCATTATAAGAATCCCACAGATAAGTCAATATGCTCATTATATCAAATGATTTGATAGTGCATAAGAAATCTGGAGCATAATAGGAGATTCCTATTAAAAGCATGCTTAAAACGAAACCCCAAAATAAGAACGGCATTACGATACGAGGAATTCTTTTGCCTAAAAATGATTTAATATCCCAAACTCTACCTAATGAAAGGGCTCCGGATAGCATCAAAAATAAATCTACACCAAATCTGAACCATGATCCATTAAAACAACTAATTATCCAGTTTATTGACGGAATAACGCCATATTGTTCCGCAACCATACTTCCAGTATTATTATAAATGTGAAGTGTGATTACAGTGAGGATAGCTAATGCCCTTAATGCATCAAAATAAAATATTCTTTTTGATTTTTTCTTCCCACTTGAAACATTTGTCATAAATATTTAATCCCAATAATTATTAAAATCACTTATATTTTCAAAAGTATATAAAACTTATGGTAAAATAAAGAAAAAATAAATAAAATTATATTAAATTAGAAAAACCTATCCAAAAAAGGAATTTTTTCTAAAACAAAAAATAAAACTCCTATAAGTATCATGAATAAAATTGTTGAAAGAACTGTTAAGATAATCCAACTTACTGAAAACGTTAATTTCGATAAAATGAATGCAAAAATGCCCAAAGCCAAAATTATCGAGAATGTCTTTTTGGAATAGAAATTTATAAGAGAATTGTTGTTAAGAAAACCATCGAAGGATTTAATCATTAAGAATATTGCTGAAGCTTCAATGATTGTAAACGGATCAATGCTTATCTGTAAAGTTGTGCCGAAGATTTGTGTGAAATAGCTATTCCATTCGGCAATTCCATTTATTATCAATAAGACTCGGATAAACAGAGTGATTAATAATATAATTAAACTAATGATAAAAATCTTATTGGAAGAATATTTGAAATCCTTGTTATCCAAATAATAACCTAATACCATGAAACATAAAGGTTGGGCAAAGAATACCAGGTCAATGTAATACAAGCTGAAATCAAACTGAACGCTTAAAGACCATAAAATACTTGAGAAAATGAACAATGCCAATATGTATTTGATTCCGTTTTCCTTTTCGAAATTTATAAATTCGCTTAATATCGGAACAACCAACACATTTGACATTACAATCCATATAAACCAATTGATATGGGTTATTGTTGTTGCAAACAAATGGAATCCGTTATAGTATATAATCAGAATTCCCAAAATAATATTCCAAAGTATAAACGGAGGCAATAAAAGCTTATATGTATCCTTTACAAATTCTAAAGGATTTTCCTTTTTAGTTAACATTACTGAACCAAATGTCATCAACAGGAGAGGAAACGCCAGATTAGTTATGAGACGGGTTAAAACATATATCAGTTTATGGGATGATTCCATATCATATCCAATGACTGATATGCAATATATCGAAACAAAAATTAAAGCCAATACATTAATTTTATTAATATAATCATTCTTTATGTTCATGTTTTATACCTCAATGATATCCTGTTAATTTATTGATAACCGGAACTCTGTTTAAAACCATTATTATGGCATATGCCAATAATAAAACGATGATTGCCAACAACGGCACAAATATTATTGAAGGCAAGCTTGCAAATGGGAAATGATATGTCTTAAGTGTATTTGTAATGAAATAATGATTCAAATATATTCCATAACTGGCTTGACTTATTGAAATAATCAGCAATAAGACTTTTTCCTTATTGCAGAACTTTGTGATTTTTTGATAAATGCCTGATGTCACCTTAGGCATATATTTTACGATTAAGAACAAAGCGGCAACCTGAACAATGCTTACAGTGTCAATCTCCAATCTGCTTTTCATTGTGAAGATAAAATATCTGAATGCATACGGATCAACAACATCCTGACTTAAAATGAATGTTTTAATTACTGTAAAAAGGATAAACACAAATAATGAAATGCTGACAACCTTTTTAGGAGACATGCTTATCTCTTTATTATGGAGATAGTATCCCAACATCAGATATCCAATCGGGCCTGAAAATATCACTAAATCCAGATAATGAAGTGAAAAATCAAATACCATAGATAATGTGATTAATGCAGTTGTAATAAGCCATATTATCAGGAAATATTTAACGCCTTCCATTTTTGTGCCTTTAATAAAGCTTGCAATGATTGGAATAATTAAATAAACACCTAAAATCATCCAGACATACCATCTATCGGATAAATAATGCACAATTGCAAATTCAAGTATGTTTTCATTAAGCAAAGAAGGATTAAGAACAAATAACATGTATAGAATCAGCAATGTCATCCAAAATAGGAACGGAATGATGACCCTCGGATATCTGCGTTTAATGAAATCCTTGATTGGCAGTTTATTGTTTAATAGAAGAACACCAGTTAACATCAAGAAAAGAGGGACTCCAATTCTTCCAAAAGAGTTATATAATAAAGCTATGGAGCTATTTATTAACTCTCCACCTTCCCAATTTGCGGAAATGTGATTAAGCAATACGCCGAAAATCGCAAGAACCCTCAAATAATCCAGGTATATTATCCTCTTTTTAGTCTTCACATCAGCCATTTTATTCAACCTTACATCAGTTTAATGTTCATGAATCCAATCATAACATCTCTTTGAATTATTGTGATCATTATATTTGAAGAAGTCATCGACCCTTTGTTTATATTTGTCTTCCATTATGCAATCATTTTCCATATATTCAATCAGTTTATCGACCAGTTCATCCTCATCCTTTATTACAGGACCGAATCCCATTGTCTCATACTGGAAATATCCATTTTCGGAATCATAGTGATAATCGTTTCCGTATTGGTAGTATATCAACGGTTTTTTAAGGTATGAAAAATCAAAGAATATAGAAGAGTAATCTGTCACCAAAGCTGCAGATTCATTGAATATCTCCTGATATTTCTTCAACTGGTCAATATGTACATAATCATTTTCATCGAATAAATCAAGATACCTTACCAATTCGGGATGAGGCTTGAATATTATATCATAACCATTCTCTTTCGCATGTTTAATTAATCGTTCGTTGTTGATTAATGAATTGAATCTGTGGAAATATTCCGATTCCAGCAGGCTTTTTTCATCAGTGATGAAATTTCTCCAGGAAGGCATGATAACAATCTGTTTTCTATAACCTTTATTGTTTAAATTATCATATCTAGGCAGACCTAAAAGCTGAATTACCTTATCGCCATAATTGTAACCCTCATCGAATAATGATTTATACTCCAGTTCGGTGGAAGTCACTATCAATTTAGGGTTTCTGTCATACTTTCTAAGCCATGAAGACATGTTGTCCTTTATGATACCGTGCTGCAAGAAATAAAAGTCAATGTTGGAAATTCCTGCAGTCAGATAATATCTTCTGTTTCTAAATGGATTCAAATAGAATTCAGAACCCTGTGATGAAATAATCTTATCTGCAAATGTATAATAAAACCTATGTTTGATTGATTCAAACGGCAAAACATTGCCATAGGCTTCTTGTAATCTTGAATAATCCGGACTATCCTCATAAATTGCGAAAAACTTTTTGATTCCATCGTCCTGCTGTATCGCATATTTATAAAAATGTTCCGCATTATCATCAGCAACATTTTTCCTGTCCATTATAATCCATATCTCCTTATGTCTCATATAAGGATATAAAAATAAATGACACACCCTAAAAAAGAGTGCCTGCTTGAAGAAGAAATCATGATCCATCAATAATTTTATCAGACCTCTGATTTCATATTTGGCCATTTTCAAATAGGAATAAGGCATTATATTGAATCTGCCGTTGAACATGACTATCCTATTTTCCTTAACATAGTAATGGCTTGTATATGACATGTTGCAGTATTTTCTAAAAGTAATAGGGCATTCTAATGATATTTTCTTATTATCATAGGTAAAATTTACAAGCAGTCTAATACTTGAAACTTCCTTTTCGTTTCTTGTAGGAACAACCAAATCAAAATTATACACATATTCCCAGTTATATCCTAACATTGTTGATGTTGAACGTGTCGGATAGTCATAGAATGTTGCATTAATCAGTTCAACTTCCTTGTTTTTATATTCCTTAACCGCAGTTACGGAAATATTTTCCTTATTAAAATTACTCTTTAGAAAACCTGAAAATGACAACACACCATCTCTCATATTTACAAAGTCAAGAAATATTGAGCGTGAAGCCAAATCATCAATAACGACATCATTAGACAACAGGTTAACATCATTTTTGCCGAATTTTAATTTTAATAAGTCACTGGGAACATTTTCCTTAATGTGGTCAATAGTGATGTCTTCATTTTTTATGGCAATGAAAAACCCTGAATTTGAAGGATAATCGCAGATTTCAATTATTTCATGATTTGTGAATTTATGTAAAATGTTTTTTAACATTACGAAAAAGTCATCGAAATCATCTTCCAAAATATTAACCACATCATTGTCCTTTGATAAAGAAACAATTGTCTTAATAAGAATGAATTTTAAGAAATATGGTATTTCACCATATTTTTGTAATGAATAGTTAATCAAATCGTTTATTAGATAATTAATATTTTTTGCATAATATCTCTTTTCCAGCTTGATTTCCGGATTTAAAACGAATCGCTTTCTGAAATAATAATAATCCTCAAAATCCAATAACATAAACCTATTATCCTTCAATAAAACTTGAGACATAAATTTAAGTTCATGTGATGTTTCAATCCTTGAATCAAATTCCAAATCTTCAATTGCCTCAAATCTGAAAAATGAAGAAAAGATTTCTGTCAAATATAAATCGGGATTTTCATTCAAGTCTATAATTCCTTTATTTATATATGCTCTGGGAGTCATTCCCTCATTTGTAAAAGTGCAGATAGGTAATCTGAGGATATTGACATCCTTTTTAGAAAATGTCTCATCAAGTTTGGTCAGGCAAGTAGGACCCAATTTATCAAAGCTTTCAAAGAAGTTGACATATTTGCCTCTGACATATTTTTTTGCTAGATTACGACCTAGAGGGATATTGTCAAAAGTTTGAGTTAGAATCAATATATTTTCAGGATATAACTTCTCATATTTCAAAGCAATCTGCAAAGACAAATCATTACTGGCGGCATCGACTAAAATAAGCTGAACATTTTCCTTAAAACCGATATCCTGATTTAATACAGATTCAATAGCCTCTTCAAGATGATGTTCACTATTGTGAAATGTGATAACTATTGAGAATTTCTTTTCATCTATATCATACTTTTTCGATTCATCATTTATTATCATACAAAACCTACTCGAGTCTATCAAAAATACATTATTATATTTAATCCCAATCAATAAAAAGATTTTCCTCAAAAACAAGATTTTTAATATCCTTTGGGAAGTGGTAAATATGGATACTCAGTGATGGAAAAAACATTCCTTCCAAAAAATCCTCCCCTACCCCATGGGCTAACTAAACTGGTATCTACACAAATGTTATCTACAACTACAAAGAAATGTCTAGACCCAAATACAATATTCCCTACATGAACAAGATAGAATTTATGATTCTTTGTCAAACCAATAGATTCACACATCTGCAAAAACAAAAGGCTTCGACAACAGCAATTACTTCTCAGTCGTTTTAGAGAATCATCTGGACTTTGATAAAAACCTGCTTTATTTTCAGATGCCATATTCCTTTTAATCCACACTGCAATTTTTTTGGCCGCTGCAATATCCTTAGAGTTGCCAACGATGGATAAAGCAGCTTGTTTAATCAAGTTTGATGGTTTGCCCCCATAATAGATAGAAGACTTACTGGGGAATTCCAGTGATGCATATACAATAGAATCATAATCGCTTTCAAATAAACAGTCAAAACAGGTTATGTTAGATGAATTGATATTGAATATGTTTGCATGATTGCTAAAAGTGATATTCTTTAATATGAGGGAGATATTTTTGTCTGCTTTAATCTCAAATAAGGATGAATTTTTAGCATCTAAATGATGCGCATTACCATTAATAGTTATAGACCTGTCAATAATCACCAAACTATCATTAGCCCCATAACAATAGTCATGATTTAACGTATACACATCACCTGCAAAGTTTTGAATTTCTGCATTCAATTCTGTGAAATTATGAAGTTTTACATCTTCAGAGCTATTGAAACCGTTTGAAGGAATATCCTCATTGGCGGACACATAGCTGAATGTGAGAAAAAGTAAAAAAATTGTTACAATAATTAATTTGATATAAAACCTCATCATTTGAACAATATGTTCAACATATAATATAAAATTGTTTAATGAAAAAAAGAAAAAAAGAGTTAGTAACCGTCATCGATTACCAATGCGTTTACACCGTGATACGCTTTGTTGAATAATGTTCCGTTATAATTTGTATGGATGGTATAGTTACCGTTTTCAAATGCGGTTAATACAACTGATGCCTCACCTTCATTGTCGGTGACAACATCATAGTTATTCGCCCAGCCGGAATCATCAAGGATTTTGATGTGAATCTTTTCATTGGGATATACATTCCTATATTCGTCTTTTAACACAACTTGAACAGTGTCCCCATTCTTCAATGTTGAATTGCTGATTATTTCTACTTTTGTGTTGTGTGAATTGGACTGGATGAAAAAGAATGCTCCCATTGCAATAACCAGAATTGCCACAATTATTAAAATCAATAAAGTTTTAGCTTTCATATGTCCACCTATTCATCATTATGAACTAACAGCACGTCAACTTCACTGTCTTTAAGAACCTTTTCAGCGACGCTTCCAATCACGAATTTATGGATTCCACTTTTTCCGGATGATGAGATTATAATCAAATCAACACCTTCCTCTTCAGTTACTTTCTTAATTGTCTCAGCAGGAAAACCTGTTAAAACCATTTTTTTAACATTCACATCATCATCAAATTTAGATGCCATGTGATCAACGTATCTTTGAGCATCTTTTTTGAGTTTTTCATTGACTTTTTTTATTTTTCTCCTTGGTTGAAAAGCACTGGAAGTTAATCTGCCTGCAACGGACAATACAATTACTTCACCGTCATCGGCGATTAGCTTTTCAACCCTTTCCACTTCTTCATCAGCGTAGGTTGAACCGTCGGTCGGTAATAATATTTTTTTATACATTTACTTGCACCTTTATGTAAGTAATATAATGTTTGTAGTTAATAGTTAATAATATTTTAGAAAAATAGAAAAGTAAAAAAAGAGAAGTTATAAAAGAGCTTTGATAGCATCTTTTACATCGGCCAAATCTTCGGTCGGTTCGAATCTGCGAACAACATTGCCTTCACGGTCAACTAAAAATTTAGTGAAGTTCCATTTTATATCGTTGTTGTCTTTATAGTTTTTATCCATCATTTTAACAACAAGCTTCAATTTACCTGCACCTTTACCTGTCAAACCTGTGAATGGCTGTTCTTGTTTTAGGTATTCGAATAGCGGAGAAGCGTTTTCCCCATTTACATCAATCTTGTCAAAGATTGTATATGGAACCAGCCATTTTGATCTGCAGACTTCTGTGATTTCTTCAGTTGTTCCAGGGGCTTGTTTTCCGAATTGGTTGCATGGGAAATCAAGGATTTCAAAACCTTTTTCGTTGAATTCGGCGTAAATTTCGTTCAATTCTGTGTATTGCGGTGTGAATCCGCATTTTGTTGCTGAGTTTACTATTAATAGTACTTTGTCTTTGTATTGTGATAGTGAAACTGGGTTTCCATCACCGTCTTTAACTTCAAAATCATATATTGACATTAACATGCCTCCTTTTTGATTAGTTTAAAATTGAAAATATTTAAAGTTTTGTAAAAAATTTTAATTATCATGTCTCGCAATATTAATTATTATGTCACGACAGGAAAAGATTGTAAAAACTAGTATAGTGGGCATTGTTGTCAATCTCATACTTGTTGCTTTCAAAGCAGTGGTTGGAATTGTAACAAATTCTATTGCGATTACATTGGATGCAGTCAACAACCTGACTGATGCTTTATCATCCATCATTACAATTATTGGAACAAAATTGGCCGGAAAAGCACCTGATAAGGACCATCCTTATGGTTATGGCCGTATTGAATATTTCTCATCAGTGATTATTGCAGCCATCGTATTGTGGGCAGGTATAACCGCACTTATGGAATCATGGCCTAAGATATTCAATCCCGATGTAACAAATTACACTACAGTGTCACTTGTCATCGTTGCCGTTGCGGTAGTTGTCAAATTTGTTTTGGGACAATACGTTAAACGTGTTGGTGAGGATATCAATTCACAGGCTCTTGTTGCATCAGGTAGCGATGCATTTTTCGATGCAATCCTATCACTGTCAACATTGGTTGCGGCAATAATCTCCATATTTTTCCATATCTCCCTTGAGGGAATATTGGGAGTAATCATATCAATCGTTATCATCAAGGCAAGTATTGATATGCTTAAAGAGACTCTTGACAGCATGATCGGTGCAAGGGTCGACTCAGAGCTTTCCCGCAAAATCAAAGATGCAATATGTGAAATTCCGGGAATTTACGGGGCATATGACTTGAGCCTTCACAATTACGGGCCTGAAGACATGCAAGGGTCCGTGCATGTTGAAGTTGATGACACCTTGACCGCTCTTGAAATCCATAAACTGACCCGTCAGATTTCTCAAAAGATTTTTGAAGAGTTCTCCATAATTTTAACAGTTGGAATCTATGCAAGAAATGATAAATACAACGCTATCCGCAACGATTTATATGAAATAGCTTCAAAATATGATGAAGTGCTTGAGATACATGGATTCATTGTTTATGAAGCTCAAAAACTTGTCACTTTCGACATTATCGTCGACTTTGATGCAGATAGGGAACAGGTGAAAAACAAAATATTAAATGAGATTAAACAGAAATATCCGGAATTTGAATACTATATGATTGACGATTATGATGTAAGCGATTAAATAGTAGTTTAGTCTAAAATATAACCAAGGTGATAAAAATGGATAAAAATAAAATTATTTTAATTGCAATTGCCGTTTTAGTAATCATACTTATAGCACTTGGTGCATACATCGCTTCAAATGGCAATGATGATGCTGTTGAAAATATCACCATCGAAAACAAAACACAAAATAATACAGTTATTATGATTGATAAAGATGGAAATGTTACTAATGACACTGCTGTAGACGATAATTCCACTGGAAATGACACCAATACAACCAATCAGACCTACAGGGTATACAATCCTCAAAGCGACTCATATGTAACTGTAATCGGTGAAGGTTACGATGATGAATTTAACAGATGGTACACTTACGACACTGATGGCGTAAGATATTACAATACAAGAATTAAATAATTTTAATTCTTTCTTTTTTTATTTTTTTTAGAGAAATACTGCATTGATAAGATTATCCCTATAATTTGTTTCATCCTTTAGGGATTCAATGTGATGTATGACATTCAGTTTCAAATCTTCCAGTTTTATTCTTGTTTCAATGTCTTCAAAGTCAACGTGGAAGAAAAAGACGTATTTCACTTCCATATCATAATCATAGATTACCCAATTGGGACCGTTGATGTCCAGAAACTGAATTGACCACTTTGACATTATATGATTGATGTGATTTGATGTATTTTCAACATCAAAATCATCATCCAAAAAAATTTCATTCATTGGTATAAATCCTCAGATCCCTTTTGAGTGACGAATTCGACTTCAATCTCTTCGCGTTTAAAAATTCCGAAACTGGTTATTTCGCTTTTTTTGATGCATAATGGCTGTGACATCTCATTTGACTCCAGTGACACTATAACCACATCCACCCATTCCTCATCCTCTGACAAGTAACTGCAAGGTTCGAAGAGTTGGAATTTGGTTACGATTGTTAAAAGTACCTCATTGATGTCGATGGTTTCGTTAGCGTGTTCCTGATTTAATTTCAAAATTCTTTCTTCAATATTCATACATATAGTATATGTCTTCAAGTTATGTAAATATTTCTTTGAGCTCGTCCAACTTCTCGATATTGGAGCTTGCAACTTCACATCCGTCATTTAAAATCAGCCAGATAGCCTTGATGAATCCTTCATCGTTTAGGATTTGGCAGTTTTCCATTTTCAAGGCATTGTAGTTAGGCCTATCCAGAACATCACTTAAAAATTGTTCTTTGATTTCCTCACGTAAATCCCTGTCGATCAATGCCTCCAATATTTCCTTAATGTTGATTGCGAATGTGTTTCCGATGGATTTTATTATTTCGATTTCCTCAAATGACATTTCACCATTCAGACTTTGCTCAATCTGTTTATATGATGAGTAGTCCTGAAAACCAAAAACAGTGAATCTTCCCTCAACATTATGGGCGGAATACTCGTCAATAAGTTGAGTGAATGGTGCATATGATAAAATGAACGAGGACAACACTTCCATGAAGGAATTTCTGGAAGCATCCAATATTGTGCATAGGATATGAATCAGAATTTCCTGAATTAAGAAATGGGACAGTTCATGAATCAGAGTGGTGATTTGAAGAGATTTGGTTTGTCTGTCATCGATGAATATTGTGCCTGTTTCAAAATAACCCAATTGCCCGCCAAATGATTTATACTCGACTTTGACAAATGATTTTGTAAATAGAATAACCTTATCAAGAATGTCAAGTGAATCAAAATCTATCTCGTTTGCTTTAACAAGGTCATCAAAATTTCTGAATGCCTGGGACTTGATATCCTTCACAATATCTGAAAAATCATCGATAGAGAAATCGAATTCATTGATTTTCACGAGATTTTCCTTATTTAATAATCTATTGAAGTCTTCAAAATCATTTTCTCCATTAAATATGAATTTGGGAGCTGATTTAATTTCGCTGACATCCACTTTATCTGAGATTTCCTTTAAATGAACCAGACAATCGAAACAGACATTTTCACCTTCCGGAAATTCACGACCGCATTTCGGACAGTATTTTGATGGAAGGCTATCAGAACTGGAAGCATATATATCATCACATTCTACTTTTGATAATTTAAAAGAGAATGATATATCTTCATGCAGCTCTTTTAGCAATAGCTTTTCTTCAAGCATTGGCTCTTCATATTCCTTTAAGACTTCATCAATCATTAAGGATTTTTCCCTGTCTACTCTGCTGTATTTTGATAATTCTTTTATACTTGTCATGTGCAAAATCCCCACAAGTTAATAATACTTTCATTTTAATTATTTAAAAATTTTTCACATAACCCCAAAAATTAGAAAACTTTAATTTATAAAAAGATAATATACATAAATTAATGAAAACAATAGCTATTGGTGTTGGTGAAAATGAAAATATTATTCAGGCATGCCATATTTTCAAAGAAAAACACCCAAATACGGACATAAAACTAATATATAAAGATGAAGACTTAGTAAAAGCAGTTTTAGATGATAAAGTCGATGCAGTAGTTCGTGGATCACTTCCGGCATCAAATATCATGCAGGAACTTAAAGAATACTATCCCAATCTATCAAGAGCGACCTACGTTAATGGAGACGACTATGAATTCCTGTTATCTCCTGTCGGAATTGATGAGGGAAAAGACATAGAGGAAAGATTTGAAATTACCCAGAACTGTATTGATTTTCTCAAAAAAGTTGGTAAAAAACCTAAAATTGCAATTCTTGCTGAAGGAAGGGAGGATGACTTCGGACGGGGAAGCGAAGTTTCAAACTCCATCATAGACAGCAAAAAATTAACAAAACTCATCGAAGAAAACACTTCCGAAGAAGTTACAAATTACTTTATTCTAATAGAAAAAGCCATCAACAGCAAATCCAACATTATCATTGCACCTAACGGCAGGGTGGGGAATATCATTTTCAGAACACTTGTTTTACTTAGCTCCTGGCCAAGTTATGGTGCCGTTACATTTGGAATCGATAGAGTATACATCGACACAAGCCGAGACCAAAGCATAGATGGTTATGTCCGCAGTTTAATATTAGCTAACCAATTATCAGAATAAGTGATAAGAATGGGAGAAAATATACTTTATAGACTTTATGAATGGTACATTACTCGTGACTTGAAACCAGAGAAAATGCCGAAACATGTCGCTATAATAATGGACGGGAACAGAAGATACTCAAGACTTCAGGGAAACATGGACGTTGTCAAAGGCCATGAGATAGGCGTTGACACATTGGAAAAGGTTCTCGATTGGAGTATTGAGCTTGGAATCGAAATCATTACCGTATATGCCTTTTCAACAGAAAACTTCAACAGACCGCAACACGAAGTTGAGGGATTAATGAAACTGTTCGTTAAAAACTTCAAAAGATTAGTTGACCACGAAAAAATACACAAAAACGAAGTGAAAGTGAAAGTGGTGGGCAGAACTGAATTAATTCCGGAAAGTGTGCGCGACGCAATAAGAGAAGCTGAAGATGCAACAGCGCATTACGATAAAAGATTATTCAATATAGCAATCGGATATGACGGACGTTTGGAGATTATCGATTCATTCAAAAAAATAATTGCTGATGTGCAGGCAGGCAAAATCACAATTGATGACGTTGATGAGGAATTAGTAAGTAAAAACCTCTACACAGGAGGGTTGGATGACCCTAACCTGATTATCCGTACCAGCGGCGAAGAACGTTTAAGCGGATTCCTGCTTTGGCAATCCTCCTACTCTGAATTGTATTTCTGTGAAACATTATGGCCGGAACTTAGGAAAGTTGATTTTATAAGAGCAATCAGGTCATATCAAGCAAGAGATCGTAGGTTTGGAGTATAGACCATGATAGATACCCATTGCCATATTGATTTTAAGGATTTCGATGATGACCGTGAGGATGTCATCAAACGAGCTCAGGACAGATTAGACAATGTAATCGTTTCCGGATACAGCAATGACAGCAATATGGAAGTATTGCAACTTTCAAAGGATTATAAAGGTTTTATTTATCCGACATTTGGTTTTCATCCTGTGAGTTCGCAGAATGCCACCGAAGAGGATATCCGAATTGCCCATGAGAATATTAAAAAATATTTGGATTACATTGTTGCTGTCGGCGAAGTCGGAATGGACTATTTTTATGTAACCGACAAGGCATTGCGTGAAAGACAGCAGGAAATTTTTAAAGGATTTTTGGAACTTGCCAATGAATATAAGGTTCCTATAGTGATGCATGTGAGAGATTGCGAGAAAAAGGCTGTCAATATAATCCCCGAATATGAAGATATTCCATATTTTGTTTTCCACTGCTATGGCGGAAGCCTGAAAACCGCTAAAAAAATCATGAATATGGACAATTGCGTAATGAGCTTTTCAACAATGCTCTGCTATTCCCAACACCACCAGGATTTGATTGAAAAGATAGATTTGGATTATGTTTTAACTGAAACGGACAGTCCCTACTTAGCAATGACAAAGGAAGAAAGAAATGAACCTGCAAATGTTGCAAAAGCCGTTGCAAAAATTGCTGAGATAAAGGATATGAATATAAGTGCCGTTGATGAGATAACCACCAAAAACGCTCGAAAAATCTTCAAAATCTGATTAATTTTAGAATCTTTTAAAGACATTGAGTTTATGCTTTTTGTCATGATACTTGTTTGGATCCTGCAGGCTGTCAAAGGTGCTGTTAGGTGAAAACTGGCTACATGTGTCAGTAGGATTTGTATGTTCTTTGGTTAAACGGCAAATGACACCATTGGCAGGGCCTTTCAGTTGAACATCCGTTTGCCAATGCTTGCAGTTCAAGCATACCCTGTCACCGCCAGTATCTGAAATGTTAATCCCGTCGATTCTCATATTCTCATTCCAGAGGAAGCAGTTCCCTTTGTGCAAATACCTCTTTTGCAGCCACCATTGCATTGATTGATTTTGGAAAACCGCAATAGGCACTCATCTGCATAATTATCTCAACGATTTCTCTTGGTGAATTTCCGACATTCAAGGCAGCGTTGATGTGGTCTTTGAGCTGGGCAACGGTTCCCAAAACTGTCAGTGCCGCAACAGTGCATATCTCACGGGTTTTCAAATCAAGTTCTTCACGTGTGTAGATTTCGGAATATGGAAATTCAATGACGAATCTTGACAGGTCAGGCGCAATGTCCTCCAGGTCTTTGAATATTTCTTCAACTGACCTTTCCTGAATATTCTCTAAAGTTTCTTTGCCTTTTTCATATCTAGTCATAATTAATGATTATCGCTAAACCCATTTAACATTAGCGGTTGTGTAAACATAATGGGAAGAAAAGACCGGATTGTATAATTTATTTGTCGAATCAGTGGAGTTGAAACTGATTGCCAGAGATTTTCTTAAGTTATAATTTATCCTATCCCCTATGGAAATCAGTTCCTCATTATCAAACCTAGCCGAAGTTCTGGCATAGACCCTGAATTGTATTTTCTTCTTGTCATAGCTGACATCATGTCCAAGTTCAGTATATGATACGTTTATTATTTCAACCGAATATGGATACAGCAAACTTGTCTTTGAATTGGAATAATCTCTATATGTGTCTGCCGGATAGATTGCGGCAGATGATGTTGAAACGCCTTCAACCGCTCCGCTGCGGGCGGCTGCCATTGCAATGTTCAGCTCCTGCTCCTCTGCAATAAAGATTATCGACAACATGACAATCAGTATCAATATGCCGAATAAAAACAGAAATTCCGCTGAAATCTGGGCCTTATTGTCCATCATGTTATCACAATCCCGTCTGATGTTTTTGTAATAATATAGCTTCTGCCGCTAATTAGCCTATATTTTGAGTTCATATGGGTTAGGGGAATCAGTGTTTCGCCTTTTTTGTCATCGTATTCGATTGTCAGCTTATTTTTATCAACTGTTATTTCAAAATATCCTCTGTCGCCCGGAAGTTCAAGATACTTGGAATAGCCGACGCCATTGGAGTTTACCTGAGCAATCTGATTTGCCACATCATCAAGAATCAGCCTATGGGTTAAGCTATTTTCAATACTGAAATCTGATGAAATTGCTGAGGATGCATAAAATAACATTCCGCAAGCAATAATTATAACAATGAATAATGAAAATAAATATTCTATTGAAATAAAGCCTTTATTATCCATATTTTTAAATTATTTTAGAAATTAATAAAATTTGCTCTGAATAAAGATAAATTTTGATGCAAAATCATTAAATAATATTTTATGTAAAAATAACATTATGAAAGGTAAAGTAATTTTTGTCGGTGCGGGACCTGGAGATCCTGATTTAATCACTGTCAAAGGAAGAAATGTTATTGAAAAAGCTGATGTAATAATATATGCGGGCTCACTGGTAAATAAAAATGTATTATGCCCTGCAAAAGAAGACTGTGAAATTCACAATAGCGCATACCTAAATCTAGAAGAAACCGATGCAATAATCACTGAAGCGGTTAGTGAAGGCAAATTGGTTGCCCGCGTACACACAGGAGACCCTTCAATCTATGGAGCCATTGCCGAACAGATTCGTGAATTGAAAAAACATGACATTGACTATGAGATTATTCCAGGTGTCAGCTCATTATTTGGAACCGCCAGTGTTTTGGAAGCGGAATTAACTTTACCGGAGATTTCACAAAGTGTTATTATAACCCGTCCTGAAGGCAGAACTCCAAAGCCTGATGGTGAAAGCATTGCCAGTTTTTCAAAGCATCATGCGACCATGTGCATTTTTTTAGGGATTGGTATGATTGACAAGGTGGTTGATGAATTGCTTGTAGGTTATGAAGAGACCACTCCAATTGCAGTTGTCAAAAAAGCCACTTGGCCAGACCAGCAAATAATTAGAGGAACCCTTGCGGATATTGCACAAAAAGTTAAAGATGCCAATATAACAAAGACTGCAATGATTGTAGTGGGAGATGTGTTAGACCCTGGTGACTTTAATGCATCCAAGCTATATGACAAAAACTTTAAACATGAATATCGTTAAATGGGAAATAGAATAATTTCCCAAAATTTCTACTTTTTAACTCAATGCTTTGTAAAAGAAGATTATTAATATAAATATGATGGGTATGAATTGTATGAAACCCCACCGGCAGAAACTGGGATTATATGGATTTTTTCTATTTCGCCAGTTTTCTTATTGAACTTTTCGATTGTGTACGGTTCAACTTGAGGAGCATCCAAAACGGTCGCGATTTTTTTAACAGATTCAATGATATTCATCCTTTCACTTCCTTTAGTTCATTTATTAACTAAATCTATTCTATAGTTTATATCAGTCCATATATAAACATTTCCGCATGTAAGCACTCACTTGCATGCCATTATCGAACTAATTTTCTATTTTTAGTTTAAAAAAAAAGAGATATTTAATCAAAACATGAAAAGGACTGTAAATATGAATGCTAGTCTAACGTTGCGAAATATCCTGACCGATTACCTTAACATCATCAAATGCGTCATAATCCGATACATAGATCATGCATACCTCATCTCTTAGGCCAAATATGAATGCATAGCCCTCATTTTCATATTCAAGATAATAACCTGAATATCCAAACATCTTTGTTGGAGTTCCGCCGAGACTTGCAGCCACCTCTTCGCTATTGAAACCTGAACCAGGGGTTTGCGTAACTCCAATTTCTATATAATACCTGTCGTTGCTCCATCCCATTGCACTTGATTTTACATTTGCATCATAGTTTACATCGGTTCTTAACGGTTCATTGATGTAATCTGCAGGCAGTTCAAATTGCACATCATCAACCTTTACAACCTGAGTCTGATTAAAAAGAAAAGTGTACGATAAAAAAATAGCTAAAATGACAAGAATAACAACGATTAAAATAATATGATTATTTGATAGTTTCCTATTTTTGCCCGGAACCCTCTCGCCGCAATTGCCGCAAAATACTGCATCTTCCTTTAACTTTTCGCCACATTTACTGCAATATTCCGCCATAGGAATCAACTGTATTTGTCCTTGATTTCATTCAACAGTTTTAGTTTACCGAATGCTATATCTTTAGGGGCCCTTCTCAAACCGCAATCAGGATCCAAAATTAGATTATCCTTTCCAACTATTTCAATAGCTTTTTTGACCAATTCTTCTACATCCTTTGCATCATCTAGCGTATTTACAGATGAATCAATGCAGCCGAATCCGATTTTCTTATTGGCTATCAAATCTGCATTTTTTTCCAAAACCCCAATATTAACATTGTTGCCGGCAAATTCAAAATCAAGAATGTCAACATTGAATCTGGAAATATCCTTAAACGCCTGAGATAGAATTCCGCAAACATGCATTGCCAACGGAACATCCAAACCGTCGCGCAGAATGTCAATGGCTTCACGGGCAGTTTTCATATCAACCATTCCTGTGGATAAAAACGGCTCATCTATCTGAATATAGGAAGGTTCCGCCTTTTTTGCAATTGCATCGACTTCATGCTTTAGACTATGCGCCAAGTCGATAATGGCATCTTCCTTGTTTTTATAGAAAGCCTGAATTCTGGAAGAATGGACAATGGTATTTGGACCTGTGATTATTCCCTTAACTCCTTTTCCTTCAGGAATCTTGCCGCCATAATAATCACTCATGACTTTTTTTGCATATTGCAAGTCCTTTACTGAGATTTCTTTAGTGGGATTCCTGATTTTGGAAACAATGAAGGTGTTTCCGTCTTCAATCCTCATTCCGGGAATATATTCTGTAAAAATAGAAACCATGTCTCCCCTAACTTGACCGTCAGAGATTATATCGACTCCTGCATCAAGCTGAGCGATGACGCTGCTTTTGATGGCGTCTTTATATGTATCATGAGCTCCTAGGAATTTCAGAAGCTTGTCTTTTGAGGAAGATAGCTCTTTAAGTTCCACTGGATAGCTTCCAACTACTGTGGATTTCATTTTTTATTACCGGTATCTAACTTTCTGATTTTTTCGACTTCCTCTTCAGTGATTGGAAGTTCCACCACTGAAGTTCCGTGACATGGCTTTGTATAAGGTAAAAAGACTGTTCCTTTTTCGTTGTCGAAGCCTATTGGTATGGGAGGTATTCCGATTACGCGAACACCTAATACTTCATCACCAGGTTTGATGTAAACCAAATCATCTGCCTTGAATCTTATAATCATCGCACAGTCTTTGAAACCGGCTTTTGAAGCATGTATCTCATAATTATCAGATTGTTGAAGGTAAGTATCTAAACAAAAAGACATTCTATTCAAACTCCTTTATTGCTCTGTCGAATTTAACTTTAATCGGTGAAGGATTATGGAAAGCTCTGACCGCTGCAATTATTGCATTGCTTCCGCTTTCTTCAATCATTGTGACAAATTCCGCCACTTCATCGGCATCCCTGGAAAATACCAGTGCAAGTGATTTGCATTGCAAAATTTGTTCGAATGTTACGAAAAATGATGCCGCCGCATCCTTATGTACAAAACCGACCAATAAATCATAATCCCCCTGCTGAATTTCGCCCAAGGTTCTTTCCAAATCCACAAGATTGAGATTATAGAATCCTTCAGGGTCGGATATTTTCACTAATTTGGATGCTGCAGGGTTTGCAGCTATTGTTACATCATAACCTAAGTTTGTTAACTTATTGAATACATAAACTGCCATTGGAGTTTGAGATGGAGTCTCAGGACATCCAAGTAAAACTAAAGCCTTCATATAAATACCTCTATTATGATCTTGTTTTTAATGTAACGACATTTGCTAAAATTAATGTGCCCAAGAATAAAAATGTTAATAACGCCATACCATTGATGGTTCTGTTAAATACAAACATGCCTATTAATGCCTGTGTGGAGAATGCCGCTAATGCACCGGTCAATAATACTTCTTTACCAAGGAACTTTTTATTGTTTTTCTCTCTTTTTTCACGGTACATCTTCAATACTTTAAAACCAATTAGTATGGTTCCAAGCACAAATACCACTAAACCGACTAAACCTAATATTCCAAAGTCGAATCCATAACCAAATATACCTGGAAGCAGATAATCGATTGTATCCTTTTGGTTGACCAATATACCGAAAAACATTGGGAAAGGTAATCCGAAGAATAAGACCAACTGCATAGGCATTGTAATATAACCTTCAGCGAAAGCCGTTCCTTCCGCTCCCCAATATGATGCGTCTGCGCTATGGCCTATTAACTGAATGTTATGCAATACCGTTTTAATACTTGATAGGGAGTACTGTTCAATCCTTCCTAACCTTAACATTGGTGAAAAGATTGTCATGCCTGTTATCCTTGCAACAACTTCCAGAAGTATGAAACCTACTGCCAATATTCCCAGGAATGATAAAATCCTTTTGAATGTGAATACGGATTTTTCCCTAAAGGATTTGGAAATTATCAGATAACCGAAGAATAATCCTAAAACCCATAAGATTAAAAAGGACCTGTGCATTAATCCTCCAAACACGGTAATGCCTGCAATGAACAGGATTACAAATCTTCTAAGTGGCCTAATATCCACTCCCGATTCCTTCATCACCTTCAGCGATGCAAGAGCGGTGACCGCTCCCAAAAGCGCAATCGGACCAAATGGATGGGTAAATTCTGCCTGACTCGAAGATATTATCAAAAGTGCAATATCCGCACCGAAAAGTACTGTAAACCCTCCCAATATGAATAGGGACAGAAAGGTTACAACACTAAGTGACAACGGAATCAAGTTTAAAACAAATATCCATGTGACAAATAGCATTATTGCTATTTCAACAATCAATTGTAAATGGTTTTGAGCGATTAACAACATATTCTAATCACAGTTTCGTTTATTAATAAAAATTTAAAATGGACTGACCGGGATTTGAACCCGGGGCCTCCGCCATGCCAAGGCGACGATCTACCATCTGAGCTACCAGCCCATATAAAAAAATATGAATATCATATAAAGTTATGAAAGTTTTACTATAAATAACTATTTGCCGTTACGTGCCAAATCATATAAGTTATCTATAATAATCTGGAATAAATCATCAGTTTTCACATCGATTTTTTCATGAGGGTTGACAATGAACTCAAGTGCCTTATTAATGACATCATCACTATCATGGGACCGATACATCAATCCCTTATTGATATAATACTGATCGACAGACAATGTTTCTCCAGGATAACAGGAAATAACAGGAGTCTGCAAGATTGCAGCTTCCCTATTCATTGTTCCGCCAGCACCAATAACCAGGTCTGATTTTTTGATAATGCTTGATGTATCAACAGGAGGTTTCAGTATATGGACATTTTCAATGCCTTCAAATATGTTCTCCTGTTCCTTGAATCTAGGCAGGATTAAGATGTTGGCGACATTCTTTAACTCATCAACTATCGGAGATAAAACTGATTTTCTGCAATCCGCATTCAGATATGATGCCAATGAAGGTTCAGGCCTCATTAGAATGGTTTTAGGATGAGTCAAATCTAAGTTTAAATCATTGAAAACATTATCATTGTATTTAAAGCTTTTAAAATGCATCAATTCGGAAGTACCATCGTATGGAATGATTGTATTTGGGTCAGCTCCAAATTTCATCAGCTTCCAAAAATCAATTATGTCCGGGGTGATAATCCTGTCACATAAAGGAAGTGTCAGCTTATTTGCCGCAAGGGCATGTTCATTATCCAGGACATATAAGCTAGGAATTCCTAAACCGAATGATATTCTCGGAAGCTCTATAGAATGCTTGCTAAGGGCAACGTCAACATTTTCGCCATGTATGATGTCCACAAGATTGAATACCCTTTGGGTACTTTCCCTAAGCTTGTCATATAAACTGACTCCATGCTTGCCGACTGAAATGAAGTCTATTTCATACATTTCAAGTAACTTATGAATATCTCCAAACTGTCTTGCTGTAACAATTACATCCTCGCCTTCGGCTTCCAGATATTTTATAACATCCTTAAAAAATCTTACGTGAGGAGCGTTTGAAATGTCTATCCATACTTTCATGTTACCACCGGATTATAATAATGATTAACTGTTCATTGCTTCTTCAATGACTTCAATAATTTCATCTAAACCGCAGCCTTGTTTAAGACTGGATTTGATAACTTTAACATTAGGATTTAATTTTTGAGCATCGGCAACCATCTTATCGGCGTCGGCTCCGACGGCATCGGCAAGATCCACCTTGTTGATGACAACCACATCTGATGTTTGGAAGATGATTGGATGTTTTTCTACAGTGTCATCACCTTCAGTGACGCTCACAACAACGATTCTTAAATGAGAACCTAACTCAAAGTCAACCGGACAGATTAGGTTGCCCACATTTTCGATGATGACCATGTCCAAGTCATCTAACGGCAAGTCTTCAAGGCCGTGACCTACCAAATGAGCATCCAGGTGGCATTCTTTACCAGTATTTAAACCTACAACAGGAACATTATGCTTTTCTATACGTCCTGCATCAAATTTTGAAATTACATCTCCGGCTAAAACGCCGATTTTATAATCAGTATTATCTATTATTTCTTCTACGAGTGTTGTTTTACCAGAACCAATTGCTCCTACAAAATCAACACAGAATATGTCTTTTTCTTCTAAATTTTTTAAGTTTTTATCTGCTAATTTTTTATTTGCATCCATAATATTTTTTGCTACTTCAACATCAGCTACCTGGTGCATATTTTCACCTCAATTATTTTAAGTATCATCAGGTTTTTCAATAACAATATTTTTAACGACAATATCTTTACCGTTTAAAGTCTCTACATTTAAACTGTCGCATTTAGGGCATTTGACAAGCGGAGCATAATGGTCACTGTCATCCAGTATGGCTTCACCGTTAAACTGACAATCATGACATTGTATTTCAGCAGGAATTTCCTCAAATTTGATTTCCGCATCTTGTATGATTGTATTATCTATTAGAACACCTAATATGAATTCCAATTGTTCTGGATTAATCATAGCTAATCTGCCTACTTCGACAGTTACTTCATTTACCTCAGTTGCATTATTTGCCTCTGCAGTTTCCAGCACTGCATTGATAATGCCCTGTGCCATAGATAATTCGTGCATTTTTTTACACCTATTCAAACATTAATACTTACATTTTAGTTTTATTTACTTATAAAAGTATTTAATATATGACCTTATTGCAAGTAATACTTGAATGTTGATAACAACAACAAATATATATTAATTTATATAAAGTTAATATCAAGGAGATTATATTATGACTTACAAATCAAAATTCGGTTTCGGATGCATGAGGCTTCCCTTAACCGATGAAAATGACCCTACATCAGTAGACCAGGATTTATTCAACCAAATGGTTGACATATACATGGATAAAGGATTCAACTATTTCGATACCTCTTACGCTTATCATAATGGAACCAGCGAAGTGGCCATAAGAAAAGCTGTGGTTGAAAGATATCCCCGCGAATCCTACCAGATCTGCGACAAAATGCCGACATGGGCATTGACAAGCGAAGATGATAACGACAGATTCGTCAATGAAATGCTTGAAAGGTTAGGCATTGATTATTTTGACGTGTTCTTCATCCACAACATCAACACCCCATGGTATAAGCTTGCCGAAAAACACAACACATTCGAATATGTCAGGAAAATGAAGGAAAATGGAATTGCCAGAAAAATCGGATTCAGTTTCCATGACAATGCAAGCCTACTTGAAGAGGTTCTTGAAAAATATGGTGACATGATGGATATTGTCCAATTGGAACTGAACTATCTTGATTGGGAGGACCCTGCAATTGAAGCCCATAAATGCTACGACCTATGCGTAAAACATGGCATTGACGTTTATGTTATGGAACCCCTTAAAGGGGGAGTCATCGTAAACCCTAATGACGAAATAAGGAATGACTTTAAAGAATTCAATCCAGAAAAATCAATCGCAAGCTTTGCATTGAGATTCTGCGCATCACTTGAAAACGTTAAAATCGTGTTAAGTGGGATGAGCAAGATGGATGATTTGCTTGACAACTGCGATACATTCGAGAATTTCGAACCGCTGAGCGGTGAAGAAACAGAATTTTTAGAAAAGATGGCCGAAAAACTTAACTCCAGTGTTGCTGTACCGTGCAGCGAATGCGGATATTGCGTGGATGTCTGTCCCGAAATGATTCCTATTCCTGAATATTTCAGTTTATACAACATAAGCACAAATCGCCCGGAATCCAATATCTACAGACTATACTTCGATAAACTTGCTGATGAAAAAGTTTCCGCCGAAGATTGCACATTCTGCGGAACTTGTGTTGATCATTGTACCCAACACATCGAAATTCCCGATGAACTGGAAAAAGTATGCGAACACTTTACAGAAGGATTCTCACCTTATGCGGGCTCCCCTTAGGAAACCCTCATCTTTAATTCATTAACCATTTCACCATTTTTATTTATTTTTAAAGCTTTCTTATAATATTCAATTGCCTTTGGAAATATTCCCGAGTGGTAATAAATTAAGCCCATTAATGCAAGTGCCTCTGAGTTCTTATCATCAAAATCAAGAAGTTTTTCCAATATTTCAAAAGATGTTTCCAAATCTCCCTGGGCGTAAAGATCATATGCCTCTTCATATAATGTATCGATATCGTCAAGAGAATCCACTATAACATCAGGCTTTTGAGGCTTATTTGACAGCAGAACTTCAAGCTCATTTGCCATTTCATTGGACCTGTCGCATGATAATGATTTTCTGACAAAAACCAATGCTATATCCCTCTGGTCCTGTTCATATAATATCTTAGCCATTAAAGCCAGAGCCTGTGAATGTTGATTGTTATGGGCAAGAACACTATTTAACACATCTTTTGAAGCCGAATAATCCCCTTTTTCATACAATTTTAATGCGTCAGCGAAATCATCGAACTCGTCGGATTCCTCAACACTGACCTCCTCTTTTTCAGCTATAGTCTCATTTGAAATCAGTTTAGACATGTATTCCAGGATAAATTTGGTGGCGTTTTTGTGCAGAGGCTTATTGTCATTTCCGCATTTCGGTGAGTAAATGCAAGCCGGACAGCCGCTTTGGCACTGACAGTTATCCAAAAGGTCGATGGTTGAATTAAGCAAATCAACAAATACGTCAACCGCTTTTTCACATATTCCAATTCCACCTTCATAACCGTCATAAATAAATATTGTTGCTTCCTGAGTATCTTCATGGTAATTGGTGGATAATCCTCCAATGTCAAACCTGTCACACATTGTATGGAGCGGGAACAATCCGATTAAAGCATGTTCAGCACCGTGCAATCCTCCTGCAAACACTTCCTCTTCATTTGGGAACATGTCATCAAGAGTGTCCTTGACTTGTTTAGGTATCGTAAACCATAATCCCTTGGTGTTGAATTTCAAAGGAGGCAAATCCAAAGGATACGTTCCAATCACTTTTGAAAATTGCATTTTCTTATATTTGAAGTAATCTTCCCGGACAGTCAACTCTCCAAAGTGTATTGTCAGATTGCCGTATTTTGTTTTTGACAATTTCCTTTTAATGTTGATGTCAGTCTGATTTAGAACCATCGTATGATAATCAACCGCCTGTTTGGATACGTTGACATATCCGTTTTTCAAATTGACGCTATTTACAACATAGGTATCTCCCTTGTTGATTAGAATGGCTCCCTCATGAGCTTCACGATAAACCTGAGATTTTTCCATAGTCTCAAGAAGGTTGCCGTTATTCATCACCCTAAACTCCTGTGATGAAATCTGATCAAGGGAATGGTCCATTGCGGGATTGTCATCATAAGGATACATGAAATCCCCCCTGTGATTTTCATGCAGGTCCTTTTTGGAAACCAACCCGTCGATTACATCCTGGGATATTGAGAAATATTTTTCTGCCTCTCCCCTTTGAAGGGGCAATTCCTTGGCAGCGCACAACAGATGAGCCTCCTGCAATATAGGATTTGTTAAATCGATGATTGCATTTTCATGAGCCTTATCGAAGAAGAATTTTGGATTATTCATAAAATACTGGTCCAGCTGATTTTCAAAAGCAATAAGGACTGCTAAAGATTTCTGATTGCTTCTGCCTGCCCTTCCGGCTTGTTGCCATGTTGATATCATAGTTCCAGGATATCCGGAAATGATTACTGCATCCAAAGAACCTATATTAATTCCCAATTCCAGGGCATTGGTGCATGTCACTCCCAAATATTTTCCGCTTTTAAGTCCCTCTTCGATTTCACGCCTTTCCTGAGCCTGATAACCTGCACGGTAAGCTGCAATTCTATGGGCCAGCTTTCCTTTAACCTGAGTCATGTCATTTTTAGCCCACATTGCAATCAGTTCGGTTGTCTTCCTTGAAACTGTGAAGCATAATGTCTGGATGTTTTTTAACATCATATACATGAATATATTCTCCGTTTCCATATGGACTGAAGGGGCATTTTGGGAATTGACTTTATTTCTCACATAATTCTTAAATGGATTATAAAGGATGAAGTCCTTTTCACCGCTTGGTGATGTGTCATTATCAACAAGAACGAAATCTTCACCGGTTAAACGATTGGCAAGCTCCAGAGGATTTGCCAGTGTCGCTGAGGACAATATGAATTGGGGATATGACCCGTAAAAATTAGCAATTCTCTTTAATCTTTTAATCAGAAACGCCACATTGGAACCGAACACGCCCTTGTAGTAATGGGATTCATCAATGACAATGTATCTTAAGTTTTTATAGAACCTTGACCACTGATGGTGCCATGCCAAAATGAGATGCAGCTGATATGGATTGGTTAAAACAATTCTTGATTTTTCGCGTATTCCCCTTTTTTCTTCGCGTGGCGTATCGCCGTCATATGTCCTTGGGTTGATTTTGATGTCCAGTTCCCTTTCCAGGTTTTCCAGAACATGCAGCTGATCATTAGACAATGCTTTAGCAGGATAGATGTACAATGCTGTTGCATCCTCATCATTTATCATTGTTTCCATTATGGGCAAGTTAAAGGCGAGGGTCTTTCCGGAAGCGGTCGGGGTTGTGATGATGACATTTTCCCCGTTTTGAATGGATTCATAGGTATCTGCCTGATGTCGGTATAGCTTCACATCCTTTGATGAGAGATAATCAACAATCCTTTCGTTTAGATTATCTACTTTTTTGAAACTGGCCTTTTTAGCGGGGATTGTTTCAATATGAGCTATATTTTCCCTGTACCTCACATCATTCTTAAACATGTCAATATTGCTTACTTCATCCATAAATCCAAACCCTTAAATAATTATGATTATATTTCTTGTCAATGATTGTATATAAAGCAGATGAGAGAGCATTTGATAAGTATTAATTATGAAATAACTTTCGCACAACAGATTTCTTTTCAAGAATATTAGTTTGCAAATGCTCTCTCATATTATTTAAATAAGTTAATCATATAAATTAAATTAAGAGGTACTTAAATGATTTCATATGAGGAATTTGAGGATATTATAGTTAATACGCTAAAAAGGGATATCTCTTCAAATCAGAACCAGCAGAATGCAATATTGGCCAATGGAGATAAATCATTATTTATCGTAGCAGGACCTGGTTCCGGAAAAACCACCGTAATGGTTCTTAAAATATTAAAATACATTTTTGTTGATGACATCAATCCAAATGAGATACTGGCAACAACATTCACCAAAAAAGCGGCTGAAGAATTGCATTCCAGAATTCTTGGATGGGGAGATGAAATTAAAACCCATCTAATAGACAATATCGATGAAGAAAACTTCGACACCCTCTTAAAAATTGACAGAATTGACTTCAACCAAATCAGGATCGGTACAACCGACAGCGTGGCTGAGGAATTGCTTCGGGACAATAAAAAACCCGGTGAAAATCAGTCTGTAGTGATTGAAGAATTCGTTGCAAACTCAGCCATGATGAAGATTCTTATTGAAAATGAAAAGTATCTGAAAAAGGAATTAGTTGAATACCTCAAAGAGTTAAGTGGAAGGTCTGCACTGGAAGAACCATCAAAAATGAGTGAAATACTTGTGCAAATTAAAAATAGACTTTATTATGATCAGGTAGACATTGATGAGTTATATCAAAAAACCGAAAAGGGAAGCGGTCAGCAGATTGCGCTCGATTGCATTAGGGATTATGAAACAACATTAATAAAAAGGAATACGATTGACTTTGCAATGCTTGAATCATTATTTTTAAATAAACTAAAAAGTGGTGAACTGGAAAACTTTTTAGATGAGATTAAAATTGTCCTTATTGACGAATATCAGGACACCAACCTTATTCAGGAGGACATTTACTTCACCATAGCTGAAAGCGCCCTTAAAAATGGCGGCAGCATTACTGTAGTGGGTGATGACGACCAATCCCTGTATCGCTTCAGAGGAGCTACCGTGGACTTGTTCACCGATTACAAAAACCGTGTCAGGCAACGCCTAGGAATTGATGTTGCAGAGATTAACCTGCAGACCAATTACAGGTCAACTGAAAATATTATAGCTCACTGCAATCAGTTTGCAGAACTCGACTCCGAATATCAAAACGCCAGAGTTGAAAACAAACCGAAAATTATAGCTCCCGATTTTGAAAAGGATAAAATGCCTATATTGGGAATGTTTAGAAACAACCCCGAAATGCTTGCAAGGGACTTGTCCATATTGTTAAACAAACTGATAAATAAAGGAGAATGTGACTTGAAAGTGTTGCAGGTTTTAAACAAGGAATATTATGAAAAGATGAACGGTGCAATCGATATTGCCAAACTGCAACAGTTGAGAAGTGAAAACCTGGCATTGGGAAAACATATTCCTAAAATAAAACTCAGATTGGATGGTGAATATGGATCCGCTTCGGATATTGCCATCCTATCATATTCCCCCAGGGAAGTGCATCATGGAAATCGTTCCTTCCTTTATTATTTGAGGAAAAACCTTAAAAAATTCAAACAACCTATCGAAATTTTCAATCCTAGAGGAATTGACCTACAGGAAATAGATATAGTGGGAGTCTTCTGCGGCCTGATGCTTGAATGTATAGACCCCGGAGCAAGTTTCCAGAATTCGGATAAAACCATTCCAAATTTAGCCAAAAGAAATATGAACATATGGAGACTTAAAGCCAAGGACTACATCAAATTGAATCCTGAACCTCGTCAACCAATAACTTTGTCTGAATTCGTGACCTATTGGCAGCTTAGAAGACCGCGAGGGCATGACGAATGGCCCAAAACCGCCAGTTTAATGGAACTTGCCTACAAAATAACAACATGGATTGAAGACCTTCAGGATGACGTTGAAGGAATTGTATACCTTGAAGCCATAACCAAATCAATTACCCAAACCGGATTTTTCAATGATTATCATTCAAATATTTCATTCAGAAACGAGAAGCAGGAAAAGGATTCCGTGCTGGAAGCCATTTGGAACATTTTCATTCCCCTTTCAACCGGAGGGGTCAGAATTGACGAATCGCTGCTTGAGACCTTGCCCGACGATAGGGTGAATGTATTGTCCATCCACCAGTCCAAGGGATTGGAATTCCCATTGGTAATAGTGGATGTAGGTTCAAGATTCAAAACAAATGACATTCGAACTCAACGTTTAAGATTCCCAAAATCCATTAAAGACAACATGACAATTGAAGACAGCATAAGACAGCACAGTTCACTTGGAGAAAGCAAAAGAAGTGAAAAAGACAGATTATTTGATGATTTGACAAGATTATACTTCGTTGCATTTTCAAGAGCTGAAAGTGTATTGCTGCTTGTGGGACTCAATTCGGCCATTGAAGGATACAACAAGAAAAATGACCATTTTGATATTCCAAATATCGCTCTTGGATGGAGTAGAGATGAAAAATATGTTGGATTTAAGGAGATATACTTAATTTAGGTGAAAATATGAAACTGCCTGCAAAATCTAGACCCTATAAAATTCCGGAATATAGCCTGACAGGAGACCTGCTTTCATTTTTGACTTGCAATTTACAATACAGATACCAGAATAAGGGAACATTGCCCCCTTCAAAACCTGTGCAGAGATGGTTTGGAGAATTCATTCATGGAGTTCTGGAAGAAGCATTTCTGGATTGGAAATACAAACAGACCCAATTTCCATGGGACTGGCTGGAAAACATCAGGCCGATTGAAGAGCAGATCGATTTAAGGCTTCAAGTCAGGGGCCTCTATCCTTATGATGAGGATTTGTTTTTCAGCATGTCAAATCATCCGGAAATAGATGATTTAAACGAGCATGACCACAAAAAATTAGCCAGTGCTAGAGCCGAAAAGGCGATTAATATATGGGGAAAACATTTATTCCCATTAATTGACTCTTCAGAGCTCCTTATCAAAGGAGTTAGACAGATGCCTAACTATAATGAAAATATCAGCAGGTCCAATTATTATGGAATTAACGGTGTCGTCGATGTGCTGACTTCAATTAAGATAAATGATTTGGAACAGAGCAACCTTGACAATTTTGACAATCTTATTATTAAATTTCTCAAAAGGGATCCTGAATTTCAAAAAAGGATAGCTGGTTATAAGGATAATGAGGATTATGAGATAATAATCGATTATAAAGGAATGAAAAGGCCGCCTTCAGTTGTAACTGACTTAAATGTTGAAGACAACTGGGAAAATCATAAACAGCAGATTCTTACATATTCCTGGCTCAGGTCCAAACAGGAAGATTCAAAACCCATTGTTGCCGGAATCATATTCTATTTGAATGAACTTGTTCCGTCAAAAGAGGATTTGGCTTTAATCAAGGATGAACTTGAGAACAATCTGACTGATGTCGGATGTGAATTCGAAAGAGATGTTGATTTAATCAGAAATTGGGAAGAGGAAGACAAAGCTCCTGAATTGAGTGATGAGTTTAAGATTAGCCGTTCCATCAGAATCATAAATGTTGATGAAAATGAAAAAAATGATGCCCTTTTGAAGTTTGACAGTGTAGTTGCCAAAATAGAAGATTCATTAATCAGGGAAATGAAAGGCTGTAAGATACAGGAAGCCTGGAAGGCCGAATCAGATGAGAGAACTTGCAGTGCTTGTGATTTCAGAACATTCTGTAAAAATAACAGTGTTAAAAACAAAGATATAAGAATTCCATAATACAAATAAGAATATAGGTGATTGTATGGCAGACAATTTGGAGAAAAACAAAAAATATTGTGAAGTAATCGAAAGCAAAATCAAGCTTGATGCTAAACCTGTGGCAATGAAATTAATCAAAACTGAAGAGGACCTTCCCGAAGGCTATGATTTGATTGATGAAAAAATCAGGCATTGCGAAATGGTTAGAAAAGCCTCATTAGGAAACAAATTCTACTCAACAATTGATGAGCAGCTATGTTTGGGAGGAGCAGGAGCCATCGGACTTAGGGATATGCCTGAAAAATTAGCAAACGGTGAAAAATACTTCTCATTGGGCAGATTCCAAGATTTGGAAACCGCTAAAAAACTTACAGGAAAACTTTCAATTATTGAAGACATTAGCTGGGGAATGATTTATGCACCATTGGATGAAGCTGACTTTGAAGCTGACGTGATTCAGGTCATAACCGAACCTGTTGGTGGAATGAAACTCGCTCAAAGTATTGTTTATAAGACTGGTGAGAAAATCAACCCGTCCTTTGCAGGCATTCAGTCATTATGCGGTGATGCATTTGCTAATCCTTACTTATCAGAAGGAGTTAATTTCACTTTAGGCTGTGACGGATCCAGAAAAGCAGCTGACATTAAAGATAATGAAATGACAGTGGGCATTAGCAAGGCTAAGATCGAGGAAGTTATTTCAGGACTTGAATCAATCTAAGAGTTTTAGATAATCATCATAATGATTGATGTTTAACAACTCTTTTTCATTTTTTTCTTTTATTCCGTAAAACGTATAACCGTCATCGAAAATTTTACGCAAAATCGGATTTAGATTATCGTTTTCTTTTTCAAGATATTTCATTAGGTTTTCACGGGGCGCTACGAAAGGCATTCCCAGACCTTCAGCGGTATCCAGCAAACCTGTTTTTCTTCTACGTAGAATTGAAATGGTCTTAAATGGGTCTTCACTGTTACGGCTTACTTCAATCATTTTATTGAATGTTTCTGTTGTGACGGTCGGTTGGTCTGCGGTAATGCACAATGCAAAATCGGAAGTTGAATTTGACAAACCATTATATAATGATACTGATAAACCTACATCAACAGGATTGTTTTCAATGAATTTTACATCGCCTTTATAATTATCAAAAATAACTTCTTTTATTTCACTAGCAAAATGACCAAGCACTACAATACATTCATCTATATTCAAGGATAATGCATTGTCTATAGTTGTCTCTATAACGGTCTTGCCATTGAATGGCAAAATCAGTTTATTGGTCAATTCAATTCCACGGGAAAGCTGATCCTTTCTCATTCTAGAATTTTTACCTGCCGCTGTAATAATAGTTGAGATTGACATAAAAAAAAGAGAATGAAATTAATCATTCGGAATATATCTTATTACTTGGCAATAAATGCCCATTCCTGTGCCCTCGCCTTCAGTCCACATATGGAGCTTGACAGGATAATCATGGTTATTGGTTACTGTTATGTCCTGTGCAGGATTGTAACCGAACATTACTGCATTTTCATCCCAGCTCATGCCTACAGGTAAGTCAAATCCTTCAGAAGTAACTGCAGCCCTTAAAGCTCTAGCCGGCGGACATACACCATGAGCTGCACTTCCACCAGGCGCTTCAGGATCGCTAGCGGATTCGAAGTAAACATAATCCTTTCCACTTGATGTTGACTTAGGAGGAATGATAGTTCCATTCCACGCTTCCACAAATTGTCTTGCATTCACTTCCCTAACGGCATTACCGTATTCAGGATATGAACCCAATGAAGTACCATAGACTTCCCCATCTTCTTCTGTGTAATTTCCAACATATAATAAGATTGGAGAACCAGTTGGATATTCAAAAGCGTAATCCACTACATCCTTACCGAATATTTTGGTAACGTCAGCGGAACTGATATTATTTCTTCCATCGGAAAATGCAACCATTCCTTTTTCCAAAGTGAATGTAGAACCTTCCTTAGCATCATAATTATACCAATTTGCAATAGTGGTGCCATTATAATAATCATTCTTATAGTCCAATTCTCTAATTTGGTCTACAGGAACAGATTTAACCAGTTTGCCATCTTCGTAAATATCTATTCCATTTTCGGTTTTTTCCAACCATTTATATGGAGCACTATAAGCCCATACGTAATTGTCAGGTTCTTTAACAGTTAGTTTATCACCGGCATAGGTTAAAAATCCAGGACCGTCCACATCAACAACATTACCATAAGAATCAATGCCCTCTGCAGCAACAGTTGAAAAGTCAAACGGAACTACTCCTGTTGAAGTGGCCAGCAAGATACCCTGCAAATCTAAAGCTAAAAGTTGATGAAGTAAAAATCCTGCATTGGATATTAAAGGAACTTCAATCGGTTCAGTTGTACCGACAATGGATTGATTTTCAAACATTGACTGGCCGATAGGAAGATTATAATCTTTAGATACGGATTCAGCGGTATAATTTGTAGTTGCAGAACTAGTGAAAGCTACAAATATACATAAAAAAATTAATACTATCAAAATTGTAATAGAAATTTTTCTCCAACCGTTTTTCATTTTATACACCTAATTAATACACATATATAAATATACTCTACATTATATAAAAAGGTTTTTGACTATCATAACTTTTCGGAAATTAATTTGATTCTTTCTTGAATATCTATAATCGTATCTTGACCATTGCCTCCAATGAAAATAGCCTCTTCATGAGAGTACTCCGCAACCAATTCGATGATTTGGTCAAGAGTGCTAACCGTTATGATATTTCCCATATAACCCAAGGAATGTAATCTATATATTGCAATATCCAATGTATCATCCAATCCCGGAAACAGTACGATTACCTCCGGATTATATTTGACGGCCACATCCAGTATATCCAGCCTATGCACTTCATTATGTCTTGGAGTGCCGATAAACAATGCATAAAAATCTCTTTCCTTTAAAACGGAAGCCAATGCATCAGAATTATCTGTTTTTCCAACATAAACATCAGCATCATTGATTTTATAGACATCCAAACGACCCACAACGGCCTTAAAATTAGCAAGAGTTTGTCTGATGACATCTTTAGATATTTTCAGCTCAGTCGCAATGGCTGTGGCCAAACCGGCATTTAGAAGATTGAACTTACCGATTAGCTGAAGTTCATCCTGATAGGCAAAATAAGGAACATATTTTTTAGCCACATCCTTAAAATCGGCATTGAAATCCTGATTGAAAGCTGTAAAAATAGTTTTTCCTGTGAAAAACCTGACCAATGAATTCTTATAATTCGCAATGGTCTTATGCACATCCATATGGTCATTTCCAATGTTAGTAAGTCCGACCATATCAAAATCAAAACAGTAATTGGCAAAGTCAAGAGTCATATCGCAAACCTCTACAAGAAGAATATCATAATCGCCTTCTTCGGCTTCAAGAATAAGATCATAATATCCGGAAAAGCCTCCGCCACCGTTTCCGCCAACCAAAACCCTTTTGCCGGCACTTTCCAGAATATTTTTCAACATGTGGACAGTGGTGGTTTTGCCGTTGGTTCCGGTAATTCCAATAGTGAAAATGCTTTTATGATTTACTAAAACATCACTCAACAGGTTTCCGTTTTCCAATAGCTTTTCTGCAAAAGAGCCTCCGTACATGCTAGGGCTAAAAGCTATTGCATCACACTCCTCAATAGCATAGGAATTAGTAAAACCTAAATCAACAGTGATATTGTCCCCAACAATGGAAACTGTTTGATTGTCATCAATCATATTCATATCCAACAAAGGCAAATTCAAACCATTCAAATCAATGTTAATATTTAAATCAGTAGCATAAACTTCCCATCCATGTTTTAAAAGGGAATTAACAGCCTTCTTACCTTCTACTCCCAATCCTATTACAGCGGCTCTCATAAAAAATAATTCCTAAATAATTATAATATAATCTTAACTTTTTGAATTAATAAATATTTTTATAAGATGACGATTAAAATTAAAGCAAGGTGTTTAGATGTTCGAAGATGATAGAGATGACAAAATTTACAACTTAATTATCACAAACGGTTTCGATAAAAATAATGAATATGCGCAATTTACAGAAAAACTATATTCAAAAGTAGAATTCCTCTGGAAAGAATCAATATCAGGGTCATATTCAGCAGCAGGAGAAAGATTCTACAGCAAAATAGATGCAATAATCATGTTAGCCGGATTATATGAAGACAATAAGGAATTGTTTGAAGACCTTTTGAATGCCAGCAAAGAATATAATATACCAATAGTTTTAGTAAGGCCATACGGACTTGAGGAAGTTCCTGAAATACTCGAAGAAAATGCTGCAACCATCGTTGGATGGAATGCCAACTGCATTGTAGATTCAGTCAAAGACGCACACCATACAATGTAAAAAAAAGTAATAATGAATTTACATTATTACTCTTGAAATACCATTTTCCTTTTCTACTTTTATCAGATTATCGGCAGCATTCTCAAGTTGAGCCTCATGAGTTACAATAATCATTTGAGGCAGGGAAGACATCTCTTTCAATAGATTGATCAGTTCATGCCTTCTTGAAGCATCCAAATGGATTGTAGGCTCATCCAATAAGATAGTATCCAATTCACCATTTGCCATCGCTTGAGTAATACCCAATCTTAAAGCAAGTGCAATGGCTATCTTTTCGCCACCGCTGACCATTGTCATTGATGATTCCCCTTCAGGACCGTATACTGTCACATCATATTCGTCATCAATCGTCAAATCGGAATAATTGAAATTGAACTCATTGAAGAATTCTTTAGTGTGTTTTTGAATCATTGGCCTTGAAATATTTCTTAAATCCTTTTGAATACCGTTTTTACTGTATAAACTCCTAATATGAGATAATAAGTCAATATAATCTGATATGTCATTATACTCCTGTTCGAATTTGCTTGACTTTCTGATTTTGTTGGTCAAATCAGTGATGACCTTTATTGATTCGCGTGCCTGACCTTTAATTTCTGAAAGTTCAGTTGAAGACACTTCTTTTCTTTTTTCATATCTTTCATAGTTAAATAATATCTGTTCATATTTTTCCTGATTAAATGCGGATGCTTTAATCTTATTTTCAAGGATGTCAATTTGATTTATGGACATTCCGATATCATCCTTAATAGAATCCATCTGAGCCATCAATGACTGTTTATTTTGAACAAAACCTTTGTGTTGGTTATACTCCTCATTCTTCTGCTTTAAATCTTCAATGCGGTTTGTAAGTTCTTCTGCACTGATGTCGGAACTTAAATGAGGGTCCTGTTCCATGAGCAATTTGATATTGGCAACCTGAACATCGATTTCATTTTTAATTTGTTTTAGACTATATTGAACTTCGGTTTCATCACCTAAAGCATCCAAAGCTCCCTGGGCCTGAATATATGCATCATGGTCCTCTTTGAAAACTTCACGTTTTGATCTCTTGTTGGAGATTTCCCATATTATTCCACCGAGTTTGTCGCTAATATGCTCTTTAGATTCCAAGTCTTCATCGATTTTATTTAGTTTAACCAACTCTTTTTGTAACTGATGGAATTTTTGCTTATATTCAATAATCTCTTTAGATAATCCGGAAAGACTTTCAAGTTTTTCTTCAAATCTGTTTTTATTCCTAGTCATTAAACGAAGACTTTCTTCGTTTTGAGCAATTAATTTCTTATTTTCAGTAATCTCAGAAGTATATTGTTTAGTCAATTCCTTCTTCTTATCTGAATCAATATCTGATTGACAAACAGGACATTTATTGTCAATTCCATCCAATTCGGCAAGAGGTTTTTCGCAGGCTTTGATATTCTGTTTGAACACAACGATGTCTTCGCTTTTAGAGGTTATGTCTTTTGACAAATCATCTATCTTGGAAGATATCTCATCACTGAATTTGGCTGTAGATTCCTCCAGATGATTCAAGTCATCGATTTCAGCCAATTCGTCCTGGTCCAGACCATTTTCCTGCAAGGTATCTTTTGCCTTTGAGAAGAATTTTTCTATGTCATTTCTTTCATCTTCAATTTGTCTCAATAATTCCTTTTTATCGGTTTCAAGCTTGGCCATTTTAGCCAGTTCCTTTTCAAGATCAGTTTTTTGATTATTGAGTTCATTGATTTCATCTTCAGATGACAAATAACTGTTATAACCATCTTTTTTATCTGAAAGTATATCCTTTTGAGCCGCAATTGATTCTAATTTTTCTTCAATTTCCTTTTCTTGATTTTTCAATGTTCTGATTTTTCCCACAATTTTTTCAAAATCAAGGTAGATATCCAGTTTTGAAATAAATTTTTCAAGCCTCTCAATTTCAACTTCAGACTCGCGAACCTTATCCAAATCGTTTTGGACTCTTACCTTTTCATCTTCTAACTTGGATAATGTATTATTTTCGGCTTCCAAACTATTCTTCTGGTTTTCAAAAATCTCCTTTTCAATTTCCATATTGCGTTTGCTTTCAGCCATTTCATCCAAAACCTTATTTACCTCTTCGATATCACTTTCAAGTTCATGGCCTTTTTGTTTAAGGGTATCCAACTCTGATTTTTTAGTTTCGTATTCTTCACGCAATTCTTTAGAGTTGTATAATTTTCCTTTTAGTTCAGCTAATTGATTTTCATAATCATTAATCAATGGTAAGAGATTTTTCCATGCCTTGTCAAGGGAATCCAGACCCAATAGTTTATTAATTAATGCTTTTTTCTCAGCAGGAGTCTTGTCAACTAGTTCTGCAATTTCCCCTTGTCTTATGTAAATTGCATTGAGGAATAAATCTGAGTCTATATCCAGTATTTGGCGAATCTCATTTGCGACCTCTTTATCCCCGGTGCAGACATGTACATATCCTCCTTCTGAAGATGTTCTTTTAAACAATGAAGATTTTAAGTTTGATTTTTTCATGCGAACAATCTTATAATCTCTACCGCTAGATGTGAATTCCAATTCAATTGACATGGATTGAGCATTATTCCTAACCAGATCATCTATCTTTTTACCTGTGTGCTGTTTGAATAATGCAAAGCTTATTGCTTCAAGGATTGTTGATTTTCCAGCTCCATTCTCTCCAACAATAACGCTGATTCCTTTATCGAAATTTATTACTGTATGTTCATGGGATTTGAAATTGTTTAATTTTAATTTATTGAAAATCATTATTAATCCTCCTCAAGTGTTGTCTGTTCATCCCCTTCGGGAGGTTCCTCATCAGCATCTTCAGTGACTGTGGAATAATGTTCATTATAAAACTGACTGATTAACTCACTGGCTTCCTCTGTTTTATCTTTAGACAACAAACCGTATAAGTCTGTGGCCAGAATATTTACATCGGTATTGTCATATTTTTCAAGCTGTTTAACCAATAGCGCCTCAGGGCTCATATCAGAACTTGATTCATCATCAAGTATTGGGTCTTGTCCTGCCAGATTGAATTTTGGCCTAATCATCAGTGCCAAATCGCCTAACTCTTCATTAATAATCTCATAAATCACTTTAGTATCGGATTCGACATTATTTATTTCCAGAGATAGAATTGGTTTTTTGTCAAAATCTTTTATAGCTTCTTTTATTGATAAGATTTCACTCTCTAAGCTAGAATAATCAATCGTCTTTTTGATGAATTGCCTTGGCATTTCAATTTTTACTCTTTTAATTATCGGTTTTGAGCCGTCCAAATCAACAACCACAAAACCTTTACCGTTTTCATGATAATCCGGAATTTCTGATGTTTTCCAAATTTCACTGGATCCAGGATAAACCAGCCTGCCCTTTCCGAATTTATCATTGACATACTTGTGAATATGGCCCATCGCATAATAGTCAAAGTTATCCGGAATGTCTCCTATTTCCAATTCATAATTGTAACCGAAATACTTGTCTATTCCCTGGTGTAAAACTAGGATTGACTTTTCATGGTGTGTTGCTTTTTCAGATAACTCCGCCAATTTACTTTTTAAAGCTTTGCCATGTGAAGCCGGGAAAAAAGGCAGTCCTGCAATGAATATATCATCATGCATATAAGTGGGATTGATAGTGCTGATTACTTTAAGACCTAATTTCTTAAAGATTACCTGTGGAGGAATGGATCCTTTACGCATTACCGCATCATGGTTTCCGGCAATAGCATACATTGGAATTCCAGCACCTTTAAGTTTCAGCAATCCCTTTTGGAAAGTCAGAAGCGCAATGGGTGACGGCCTTGAGGTTTCGAATAAGTCCCCACTATGTATTACAAAGTCTACATTTTCCTCGATTATTTTATCTATAACCCTTTCAAACACTTCATAAAAGTCCTTTTCCCGTTCAATTAAACCGTATTGACGGTAACCCAAATGAGTGTCTGCTAAATGTGCAAATTTCATTATATTACCTTCTTTAATTTTGTGTATTATAACCAATTTAAACACTTTAACAAGCATTTAATGTTTAATAATCTAACCTAATAATATTTAACCTTTTGCCAAGAGAGCATTTGCAAAGTATTCAATATTGATTTTGATGTGTAAAAAATAGAAAGAAATATCAAGATTTATCTTAAAGCGGTTTTTCTACAATCTGATTAATAATCTCATTAATTTTAGTTAAATCCATATCCAGTTCTTTCATAGCATATTTACGAGCATTCAACAATTTGAAATAGAAATCATCAATCATGAAATGATTTTCAAACAAAAAATCGTTGATTGCTAAAGATTCGGCGAAATAACCGTTTTTGTTCAGGATTTGGATTTGCTTCAACATCTGCTTTTTAGTGATATCCAACTTTGTTTTGAACTCATCGCAGACCTGCATCCCCAACTGATGCTCACAGACGCCTTCACCGAAGATAGCATAATCATTAACGCTGACATTTTGTGACTCTTTAAAACAATCCAAAGCTTCGTTGAAGTTTTCTAATTTCATCAATGCTGTCGCTTTTTTGTTTAATAATTTTGATAATATTTTCTCCTTGAATTTGGATGGATTTGCCAGCGCCCTATTGTAACTATCAACCGCATTCCCATATTCCCCTTTTGCAAAGTACTCATCGCCAGCGAAGATATTCAATTTTAACTTTGGAAAATTATCCCTTTCATTGTTCGCTTCCTTTAAAAGGGTTTTGTGATAGTCAATATCCTTGAGTCCCGCATCGCATTTGACAGCATGTTTATAATGTCTTAATGCTTTTACAAAATGTTTTTGGCCCCGTAAAGCAAATGATTTGTATAACAATGCATTGGCATATTCAGGATCATAAAATAACACTTCATCGAAATTGCCTATGGCATTAATTAATTTGCCTGATTTTAAAAAACTAATTCCCTCATCCAGAACATTTTTAATTTCGATTTCCTTGACAATATGTTGAGTTAAGAAAATCTTATTCATATTGCTTTCATCAATCCTCTGGATAAATGAATCATCACAGTCCAACCAACCGGTCGACATGTCTCCAAGGGAGAATTTGACTTTATTATTTATTGTCTCAAAAATTAGTTCGTCAGGAATATTGGAAATCATTAATTATTAATTTAAAAATAGTTTAATAAATAGATTATTATCTCCTGGCTTGGCAAATCAAATCATTGAATTCGCATTTGTCGCAGTTAACATGATGTTTGGAGTAGTTATCCGCTGAAATATTTTTAACCACACTACTTAAGAACTCGACTGTGAACTCATTTTCAATGAATTCCTTTTCATAGAGTTTTCCCTCATCCAAAACATATAATATTAGGTTTTCAACCTTGACGTCTTCCCTTTCGCTTAATGCCAATGCATAATAATTCAGAAGCTCCATATAAAAGGAATGGTAGTTTTTCATCTCATCACGTGTCCTGATAAAGTGAACCAGACTCACGCCGTCACCGTCGTTTATAACCAAATCGATCACTCCGTTTATGTCATGGCCGTTTAGCTCTAAACTGACCGGATGGGCAGTGCTGACAACGTCGAAGTTCCTGCCATAGACCTGCCAGTACTCAGCGAAATTATTAAAAAGTTCCTTTAAGCTCTTTTCGCCTGATGAAAATGAGTATGATTTGATAACTTCCGATACAAGATTTTCAATACTTTCCCTGTCCCAATCGGTCATGAACTTGTCATTGTGAAGGCGGTTGACAATTATCCTAATTTTAGAATCGACAAATTTATTAATGTTTTTTGGATTTTTGAACTTCAGATTGGACTCCAGATTGTATCTTAACGGACAGAACAGATAATCGTCCAGTATACTTTCAAAGTCTATTTGGTTAAACAGATTAGTATCGCGAATCGTGTGTGAAGTGACCTTTTTCATCTTAAATACATCCGTTGGCTCTATCTTAACCAAATCATTCTCAAAGTCCTGCAGGACTTTAGGTATTTTGCTGCCTGTGCGGGGCATTACCGCAGACAATATCAGCAATTCCTCTGCACGGGTATTTGCAACATACATCACTCTTTCCTCTTCCCTGTTGAATTCATAAGGCTCCTTATCCTCGGATACCTTATACTTCAGGAATTCATTTGGCGTTGGGTAAACAGGATAGTTATTGAAAATATGTGCTTTGCGCTGTTTTGAAAACGTGAGCGGGAAGCTTCTGTCCTTGATGGACGCCGTAATCACTACAGGATATTCCAGGCCTTTTGCCTTGTGAACAGTCATGATATGGACCTTTTGTGAGTTGTCTTCCTCTTCATTGATTGGACATGAATAGTATTTGAGTGAACGATATATGTAATTGAATAATCCTATTAAATCATATTTTCCCATGATATTTTCATAATCGGAGATTATTTCAGAAATCAATGCCAAGTTCAATGCCGCCTTTTTTGCTTCAAAGTCATTTCGGGACAGCAGTTCATCAGCATAGCCTGTGATTTTTATTAATTCATAGAATACCTGAAGACAGGTTAATCTAACTTCACTAAGAGATGATTTTAAATCATTCAATCCTTCAAAGAGGTCCAAATCGTGTTCATCCGTAATGCCAATGGACTTAAGTTCATCGCGAGAATATAAACTTAAATCGATGACACCAACCCGTTTGAATATTTCATCTAAGGTATCATCCGAATAGTCTCGAACGACATCCATGATTGAATTTGACTTTGATGATGAATCCATTGCCTCGAAGTCATTTTTAATATTCAATACATTGGCATGATACATGAGTTCTATGTCATTCAATATGTCCTGGGTCTTTTTGGATAATTTGAACACTTTTGATGCCTCATAATACTTGTCCGTGAAAGATGACAGGTTAATCCACTGTCCTCCGTCGCCGTAATAGGATATCCGTGTTGGATTGAATGGCAGCATGTACCATAAAAGCGCCAATACGGCTTTCACCTCATCCTGATAAATCAAATCATCAATTCCCTTAAGGTAATATGGAATCTTTTCCTTTTCAAACTCTTCAAGAATATCTTTCTTATCCTTATGGCTTCTAAAGAGGATGCATACGTCACTATATTTGGATATCTTGCCGGAAGACTTTAAGTTTTTAATGATATAAGCAATTCCGCGATATTCATCTTCCGGACGTGAATTCTCAAGCAAATAAACCGGCATTTTAGATTTATTTATTGTCTTCAAATCCTTTTGGTTTACGCGTTTTTCACGAATGAACTCCTCATTAAACTTTACAATGTCAGAAGTGGATCTGTAATTGTTGATAAGAATCTTATTTTCAAATTCATCATTTTCTGAATAATCATTGAAGAATTTAGGATTTGCCGCCCTGAATGAATAGATGCTTTGGTCAGCATCTCCAACGACAGTGAATGTATCGGATATGCTTCTCATGAGTTCAAATATCTGCATCTGAATGGCATCAGTGTCCTGAAATTCATCGATTAAGACATTACGGTATTGCACCTGTTTCAGATTATTCTCATCGGACAATATTTCCAGAGCCTTGACCAAAAGATAGTTCTGATCGCAGACATGTTCGCTCTCCATCAACTCTATCCAATCACGGTATGATTTTGCAATCTGCAAATATCTTGCCTTATAGACATCACATTGAAAATGATTTTGCTTGAT
>NZ_JAFQXT010000026.1 GCF_017406825.1 Methanobrevibacter sp. | reverse complement strand
TATATGGATAAAAAACTTTACAATATTTTGTTCATATGTTTAATCGGGTTATTTCTAATTTCAGCGGCAAGTGCAAGCGATGCAAATCAGACAAATGATAATTTGACTAGTGCGAACCATCAAATCACCTCCGATTTGACCAATGAGGATATCCAGGCAATGTTTGATAATGCCAATGATGGGGATAGCTTTGAGTTTACAGACAGTGCATACAATGACATTTCCTTAGTTGTGGATAAGAAGCTAAACATCATGTCAAAAAGCAACTCAAAGATTTATGCATCTAATCAAATAACTTCAAAAGCCGGTGATTTGGGAATAACAGACACTTTCGGATTTTACTTCACATCTAATGGTGCGGGCAGTATTTTATCTGGAATAACTCTCATTTCATCCAATAGTGATTATGGTATTGTCGTTGATTCTGCAAATGGCATAACAATCAATAAGAATGTGATTGCAGGTGGTAAAAATTCCATTCTGATTAAGAATTCCAAGGATATAACATTGACCAATAACAATATTTCAAAAGCCGCAGCAAATGGGGTTCAACTTAAAAACGTTAAAAACTCCATTGTTTCAGGAAATGACATTTCACACAACAAAAGATCAGGAATCGAAACATCAAACATATATTATTGCAATATAACAAATAATACGGTTCACCACAATAACTTCAATGGAATTTCCATGTTCAACGTCTCTTCTGGAAATATTCTTAAGCATAATATCGCCTATGAAAACCCTAACGGGATTTATATTGATTCCCAATCAAGCAATGATGTTATCAATTCAAACTCATTCATTAACAATCGCCGAAACACTGATTATGAATTGGGAGCATTCGAATCAGGAAACGGTTTGCTGTTCGGTGCAGATTTCAAAACAGCAAAAGAAGGCAACCCTTCAAGATTGGAAGTTAAATATAATGTCCTTGCACACAATGAAGGATATCAAGCCAAAAACAATCCTGATTTGCCTGTTTTCAAATTAGGTGACAACTGGTTTGACTCCACTGATGACGAAAACACATTCGTATGCCCAATGCTTCTTGCAGGAATCATGAGAATGGACACAATATCCATTAAAAATGGTATTGGCCTTCAGATGTATGATACAAATGGCAATGCGGTTCAGGAATTCGGTACCTTTGACACAACAGTCAACATTAACGGAAACCAATACACTGCAAAATTCGTCAACGGCAAGGCAATCATCGATGCCAATCTCGATCCTGACAAGGAATATGATGTTGAAGTCATGATTGGCGGAAAGCCGGTCACCTACAAGTATAAGGCGGGATCCGGAGATGAAGGTGCCAACAAGGACTCCCAGACATCACAGACAACCAACGGCAAGACTGGTGCAAATGGTTTCAGTTCACAAACTTCAACCAGTGCAAGTAGTGGTGCCGCTAAGGGATTCGGTGAAGATGGAACTTCCAACAGCGCCCATTATGCTAATTCCAATCAATCAGGCGTTCATGGAACAAACGCATCAGGAAACTATCAGGATTCATCAGACAATGGTGAAAGTGAATTAACTAACGGTAACATTAATACCGGAGATGCCAGTGAAGGTGAAGTGTCTGAAGAAGGTAAAGCATATGAAATTGTGCCTCCAAGCAAGATTTCAAAAGAAATCACAGATACGTCCGGTCTTGTGGTGTTAAGCATTATTTCTGTTATGGTAATGCTTGTCTATGGGTACTGGCGCAAAGAGGAATACGAATAACTTTTTTCTTTTTTTCTTTTTTATATGATGAAAATCTAATTATTATCAATGACAATCAAAACTAATTCTTTAAAGTTGAATACCAACAAGAACTTCGAAATCATTGACATCACATCAAGAATCAATGAAGTGATCGATATTGAAGATGGAATAATCTCCATTTTTTCAAAACACTCCACTTCAGCCATTGTAGTCAATGAAAATGAATCCGGCCTTTTAAAGGATTTGGAACTCGTTCTAAACAATCTTATTGGTGATGAGTTCAGTTATGAGCACGACAGAATTGATAATAATGCAAAATCACACTTGAAATCATTCCTGCTTTCATCCAGTGAATGTCTGCCGATTAAAAACGGCAGATTGGACTTGGGCACATGGCAGTCCGTTTTCTTCATCGAACTTGACGGACCAAGACATGGAAGAACAATAAGTTTAACAATAATAGGCGAATAATATATTAATAAGATGTGAATAAATGGGGGTGGAGCAATGGATGATGAAACATTAATAGCTTATGGATATGTAATAAGTTCTTCTTATAGGGAAAGATCTGTAAAATCTCTTAATGACAGCAACAAGATTCCAACAGATCTGGCTGAAGACATTGGAATTCGTTCAAATCACATTTCAAAGGTATTGCGAGAGCTTAAGGAATGCGGTGTTGCCGAATGCATCAATGAGGAAAAACGCAAAAACAGAGTATATAGATTAACACCTAAAGGTGAAGATGTAGCTAAACTCATTGATTAATGCTATTTTTTTAAGGTGGTGTCATTAAATTGAGAAGATGGACAATAATTTTAATAGTGATTATAATCTTTTTGTTAATTCTGATATTTCTTTTCAATAATTATGATGCTTCTCCGCAAGTGAGTAATTACTCTGCTATGGAAACACAAATGAGAAAATTATGGTATTGAAAAAGAATTTAGTTTAAAAATTCTATTTCAAATGCAATTACAGGATAATCCAGTGTGAAGTTGGTGATTACTTCAGGTGATACTTCACCAAAGAAACCTTTTATTGAACCTTTTTGAGCCACGCCGGTAACATCGGCTACTCTGCCTGCAATGAATGTCTTATTTTCGCTGTCGGATATCTCCATTGAGTATCCGAGGTTTGCCAAGATACTTGTAACAACTGATTTTATCTCGGTAAAGTTAGCGGTTGAATGGCAGATTACACCAGCCAGTTTTTTAGAGGAAACAGTTTTGTTCTCTTTTGTTTCATCCATGTATAGAACATCACCGATTTCAAAGATTTTCTGTGGAAGGTCTTCATGCTTGTTGTCTTCCAAAAATTCCATAAGGCTGTTGATTAGGCTGGTTCTAATCATTGTTCTGTCGATTGTGATTGGCCTTGCAACCTGAACGTGGGGTTCTTCTTCCTGATTCATGTTTTTGTAATGTGCTTCCTCGCTGGTAAGCATTAGGCTCATTACTTCCTGGAATCCTAAACCGATCATTACTTCACGGATGGTGCTTTCTGCTTTAAACCAGTTATTTTCATAAGCAACGGTGTTGATGTCAGGCAATTCGGCAACAATATCATTAATATGGTATTGCACTGCGATATTTTCAACGATATCGACTTCATGCAGGATATCTACCCTATATGCAGGAATGATGGCCTTAACCTCATTGCCGTTTAAGATTTCCGCATCAAAACGGGCCTTTTCAAGCAGGCCTTTGATGTCTTCAGCGGTTAAGGAGGTTCCACCAATCAATTCATTGGCTGTATCAACATGAACGTTCATTTCCTGTGGAGTCAAATCAGGTGTGACAATGGTTTTGTCTTCATATCTGACTTCCATGGATTTGATTTCTCCTCCAACTTCGGCAAATGATGAGCAGATGATGTTCAATGCCTGGTAAACTGCTCTTTCATCAGTACCGGTCACATCCACAATAATGTTTCTGGTATCTTCTTTAAGTTTGGTAAGCTCTCCGTTAATGATTGGAGGCATGGATAGGATATTATCGTTTTTATCTAAGATTAATGGATATTTATCAAATTCTTCAATTAAATGAGCATAGTCCTTACCTTTATCATGCTCGGTTAAGATTTCTTCAGGAGTCATTTCAAAGTCCTTTTCCAATGGAACAAATGCATTGGCATCTTTAGGAGTTGCGATATATTTGAATGGAGCTTCCACCACATCGGCATTATGAATACCGATTGCAACTTTTTTCCTGTCCCTTCCGATTACCCAGTGAAGATTTTCCTGGAAATCCATACAGTATTTGAGTTTGTCGCCGGAAAAATCAACATTGCTGATTTTTGCAAATCCTATAAATGGTCTGATTGAAGCAACATCACTGTCCACTGTCACATATTCTCCGGATTCTTCAACTGCATAATCCGGCAATCCGGTTTCCTGACCGATAAATCCCTTAAAAGATCTGGCCACTCCTTCAACAGATAAATTATCCGGACGGTTCGGGAAGAATTCCACCTTGATTTCTTCATCGTCAAAGTCCTCAATGTCACTGGACATCATAGGTAATGTGTCTATCAATTCATCTTTTTCCATATCTATTCCTAAATCTTTTAAATCTTGATATTTAAATGTTATAACCGGCATTTAATAACTCCATTATTTTATAAACCATAAATTAAAATGAAAAATAGAGATTCAACTACAAAATGCAATGCTCTATGTTCTAATTCGCCCATATCACGTATTAAAATGGTATGGGTAATATCGATTACAAAGTGAATCAGGGCTGCTAGAATTCCGACAGTCGGATTTAAGAAAACTATTGACAATACAATAAAATGGAATCCAGCTTCCATTATTTCATGTGCAAGCCAGGTCTGCCATGTAGAATGAGTGGATTGTTGTATTAAACCACCTAACAGAATATAGAAGTTATTCAAGACTTTCCACATGAGGGTGGTGTGCAATACATCACTTATAGCCAATACGACAGCAACATAAAACCATAATAATTCCATTTTTACACAGTCCTTTTTACTTGATAATATTAATAATTTGATTTTGTTATATAATATAGTTAACTATCTACTTAATGTTTTTAAATAATAAACTACATAATTAAAAATATTATTGTTACTTAATTATTTTAGGAGAAAATTTATGTCAAAGCAAGAAATTCCTAAAGACTATGACTTTAAAAAAGAAAAAGAATGGGAGCAAAAATGGGAAGATGACAAAATCTACAAATATATTGGAGACGGGTCTCGTCCCAGATATGTAATTGACACTCCCCCACCATACCCAACAGGAGCAATTCACTTAGGACATGTTCTCAATTGGGTTTACATTGATATGAACGCAAGATACAGAAGACAAAAAGGATTTGACGTGCTGTTCCCACAGGGATGGGACTGTCACGGTCTTCCAACCGAAGTGAAAGTTGAAGAAACTTACAATATCAATAAAAATGATGTTTCAAGGGCACAATTCAGACAATACTGTATTGACCTAACCACCAAAAACATTGCAAGCATGAAATCAGACATGAAAGCAATGGGTTATTCACAGGACTGGACCCGCGAGTTCGTCACAATGACTCCGGAGTATATGAAAAGAACACAATACTCATTCCTGAAAATGTATGAGGATGGCTTGATTTATCAGGGAATCCATCCTGTAAATTGGTGTCCTCGCTGTCAGACAGCTATCGCTTTTGCAGAAGTTGAATACAGCGACAACACTACATTCTTGAACTATGTAAACTTCCCTCCGGCAGTGGAGGACTCTTATGATGATATTGTTTCCTCACAATCTTCAGGAAAACAGGCCAACCCTAAAACTGAAGGTATCCTGATCGCGACTACCCGTCCCGAATTGATGTCTGCTTGTGTAGCTGTTGTAATTCATCCGGAAGATGAAAGATACACTCATCTTTTAGGAAAATATGTGGAAGTTCCTTTATCACATCAGAAAGTCAAAATCATTGCAGATGAAGAGGTAGACCCTGAATTCGGTACTGGTGCAGTAATGATTTGTACCTTTGGGGATAAGACTGACGTAAGCTGGGTTCAAAAATATGATTTGGAAATCATCAATGCAATCGATGAAACAGGCACATTAACCGCCGCTGCAGGCAGATACGAAGGAATGGACTTGCAGTCCTGTAAAAAACAAACAATCGAAGACTTGGACAGTGAAGGATACCTGTTAAAACAGGAAGAGGTCGACCAGAATGTCGGTCAATGCTGGAGATGCAAAACCCCTATCGAAATTCTTGTGAAAAAGCAATGGTTTGTAGCTGTTCGCGATTTGATTGAAAAGACCAAAGTTGCTGCAGATGAGATGAAATGGGTTCCTGAGCATATGAAATCCCGTATGGTAAACTGGGCGGATTCCATGGAATGGGACTGGTGTATTTCAAGACAAAGAATATTTGCAACCCCAATTCCTGTATGGTACTGTAAGGACTGTGGAAAAGTGATTTTACCTGATGTGGAAGACCTGCCGATTGATCCAACTGTAGATAAGCCGAAACATGCATGTGAATGCGGATGCGAAGAGTTTATCCCTGAGGAAGACGTATTGGATACATGGATGGATTCATCTATCTCACCGCTATCCATTGCAGGATGGCCTGATGAGGATTATATCAATCATTTCCCATCAAATATCCGTCCGCAAGGACACGACATCATCCGTACATGGGCATTTTACACTACTCTAAGATGCATTGCATTAACAGGTCTAAAACCGTTTGACGATATCGTAATAAATGGTATGGTATTCGGTGAAGACGGAAACAAAATGAGCAAGTCAAGACCTGAATTTGTGGTGGGTCCTGAAGAGGTAATCGAACAGTACGGTGCAGATTCATTAAGGACATGGGCAGCTAACAGCGTTCCTGGATCTGATGTAATATTTGACTGGAAAGACATTAAGCACGGATACAGATTCCTTAGAAAATTCTGGAACGCATTCAGATTCATAAGCATGCAGATCTTTGATGAGGAAGTGGCCTATGATGAGGTTAAAGATGATTTAGGACCTCTTGATTTATGGATATTATCAAAACTCAATAATTTAAACATTAAAGTGGACAATGCCTTTGCAGATTACAATTTCGCAGACACCATAACCTCAATCGAAAGGTTCTTCTGGCATGATTTCTGTGACGAATACATTGAAGCCGTTAAATACAGGTTATACACTGACGTTTCAGACGAATCCAGAAAAGCTGCAAAATACACCTTAAGAACAGTTGTTGAAACATCCCTTAAGTTACTCGCTCCAATCGCTCCGTTCTTTACAGAAGAGGTATACCAATACTTCTCAGACGAATCGATCCACACTACATTATGGCCTGAAGTCTATGATGAACTGATCAGCGAAGAGATGGAAACCAAGGGAGAGACCACTGTTGAGTTGATTGATGAAGTTAGAAGATTCAAATCAGCATCAAAAATTCCGCTGAATGCGGAACTTGCAGAGGTAAACGTGTATACTTCAGATGATTCATTGGTGGAAATATTCAATGAATTCGATGACGATTTGAGAGGAACCTTAAAAATCAATGATTTGGCAATCAGCTCAGGCAAACCTGAAGTTCATGAAAAAATCATAGAAGTTGAACCGGACATGTCACAAATAGGACCAACATTCAAGGGAGATGCCGGAAAAATCATCGGTTATCTGAAATCAACCCCTATCGATGAAATCGGTTCTGTTTTACAGGAAAATCATGAACTAACAATCGGTGACATTGTAGTTCCTGAAGACATGCTGAATATCAAAAAGGAGATTGTCGGAGCATCCGGTAAAAAAGTGGATATCCTGCAGTCAGAAAACTTAGATATGATTGTGGAAGTAATTAGATAATTACTTCTCAAAATCTTTTTTTTTAAACATTCAATTGATTGTGTTAATGTTTACAGCATTAGGTTTCATCACGCCCTTTTTCTTGTCGAGCCTTTCTTCGGTGTAAAAACTAACACTTGTATATTCCTTGAAATCTTCATTTCTTCCATTGAAATCATGTTTTGCAAAGAAATAAGATTCCTCATCTTCGCCTTTAATAAATCCTACCTTTCCGTTAGGCAATATCCTGCTTATAATGCCATATTTAAGCTCTTGGCCTTTGTATCTCAAGGAATTCCAGAAGGGTTTAAGGTCTTTTTCGATTTTCCAGTATTGGGTGTTTTCACTGTCAAGACCCGCTTTCTCTATTTGTTCGGCTAATCTGTCATCGATTTTCCATTCCTTGTTGAGTCTGATGCAGTATTCAAGATACCTGTTTTGCAGAGCCTCTTCAGGATATTCATCTTCAACCAAATCAGCAATCAATGAATAGACGTTCACCTTGCTTTCACTTGGAGCAGGGGTCAATGCTGCATCGATTGCATATGATAATGAATTTTCAAAGTCTCCGCTGAAATAATAGCTGTTGGCTATTTCGGCTTTGATGTACCAGTCGGGCTTTTTGGCCATGATTTCTTTCAGATAACCAATGGCCTCATCATATTCTCCAAGTTCATTGGCGCATTTGGCCAATCTCCATTTGAACCAAACGTCATCTGTCAGCCCATCCAGTTCAAGTGCCTCTTTTGACAATTCGTAGCATCTGTCGATATCATCAAGTTTCAAAAGGGCCTTTGTTACTTGGCTGTAATATTTTTCTTTATTTGAAGGATATTTTCTTCCGTTGAAATCACTGGCTTTTGCACTCAAATAATCGGGATTTATCAGTTCGGCCCACATGAGAGCCTCTTCAAAATCGTTTGTCTTGTTCAGGTTTTCAAGAACTTTCAGAACAGTTAATGTATAAGGACATGGGTATTTGCTGTCTGATGTTTGGTCCTGTTGCTTTTTGACTTGTGTTATCAGCTCAGCATTCTCAAGCATTTCCTCAGCATCGTCATTGTCCTTGATGTATTTATTGTATAAGATCCAACTGAAATTATTTTTGTCAAATTTTGAGAATGCTTCAGGTGATGTTTCCCAATATTCACGGTAGATTTCCTCTGCTTCGTCATTCTTGTTTTCTTTCTTGAATCTTTGTGCTAATTTTAATTTTTCTTTGGTAACGGCATCCATGTTAACACATCCTATGTATCTATATTGTTATTATCTTATAAAAAACAATACATTTAAATGTTAAATATAAAGTAATTAATAACAATAAGGTGATAGTTTGAGTTTTGATGTCAAGGAAGCAATTTTAATATTCGTTCG
>NZ_JAFQXT010000025.1 GCF_017406825.1 Methanobrevibacter sp. | reverse complement strand
TTCTGTATTTCTACCTTTTCCAGTGCTTTTAATTAATTCTTTATTTTTTAATTTTCTAATAATTTTATAACTGGCTTGAGGAGAAATGTTTAACATCTTTTGAATATCCTTATTTTGAATATGCTTTTTTTCTTCAAGAAGAGTCAATACAGAAATTTCATTTGGGGTTAATTCAATAGTATTGTCATATTTTGATGTGATTTGATCTAACTTCAATACTTCAGATTTAACTTTATCAATTGAATATAGCACACCTTGACAGAAATATTCCAACCAATTTGTTAAATCATGGTTTTTATCTGCACTTTTAAGTGCATCAACATAAGCTTGCCTATCCTGATTGTAATATTCGTCCAAAGTAAAGTAGTTATCAATATTAAACTTATGGATTGACAATATTAATGTTGCCATAAGTCGGCTGGTACGTCCATTTCCATCAATAAATGGGTGTATACGTACTAATTCATAATGAAGAATTCCTGCGATAATGACCGGATACATTTCATCTGTTGAATTGTTTAGCCAATCCAATAGCTCATCTATCAAACCAGGTACTTTATAAGCATCTGGTGGAATATAATTTATTTTTTTAGTGTGTAGATTGCCAATGAATACCCGAGTGTCCCTGAATTTACCTTCATATTCTGGATTTTTTAATAAGTCTTTAGTGAGATCTTTATGCACAGACAAAATTGTGTTTTTAGTAATGATTTTATCGGAATATTTATTTAAATTGTTCAATACATTGAAATAATTCAATACCTCTTGTTCTGCTTTTGTTGTTGGTTTTTGATTGTTATTGATTAATGTTTTTACTTCTTCCAAGTTTAAAGGATTTCCTTCTATTGATGTTGAATAATGTGAAGACTTAATTAGAGCATCCTGTTTCAATTTAGTGTCATATAATGGGATAATTTTTGCATTGCTAATAATTTCTTTAGCCGAAGCGATTTGTGCAATATACTTTACAATTTTATCGGTATACTTAAACTGAGGCTCAAACATGTTATCAACTTATTTTTCTTAATTATTATAATTATATGTGGTTGATGATTAAGTATTTTTTGGTTGATGATTAATTTTTTTAAATTCTTTAAAATACTTATTTTATGATTTAAAGAGTTTTAATAAAAAATAAAAAAATGGTTTTGGTTGATGATTATGACTCAAAGTCATATAAACTGATATTTATAAACCGAACAATTTTTAATCGAAATTATTGAAGGAATATATTTCAAACAGGTAAAATAATGATAAGTTTTTAAAGAAAAAATTAAAATCAGAACTGAATAGCCCGTAAAGTTAAAAATTAGACCCTCCCATCATCTTAGGGATGGGTGGTTTAAAAACCTATAGATTTAACTATAAAAAAAATGAAATAATTAAAGTTGATTTTAGATAACTTTTCATATAAACAATATCTATTTTACTAACCTTATAACAAATATATTCTTAATGAGCAATGAAGAAAAAGAGTATGTTAAAACTACGACTAACATGAGAAAACCTTATGTCATTCTAATCGGAAGCGCATCAGGAATCGGAAAATCCACTATAGCTGCAGAACTGGCTAAAACATTAAATATCAAGCATCTAATAGAAAGTGACTTTCTAAGGGCGGTTGTTAGAGGCATAATCGGTAAGGAATACGCACCGGCACTGCACAGTTCATCATATGATGCGTATAAAAGCATCAGAAACAAAAGCAGATACGAAAGTTATGATGAATTAATCGCGGCCGGCTTTGACGACCATGCATCCTATGTCATTCCTGCAGTTGAAAAGGTTATTCAGAGGGCCATTACCGATTATGACGATATAGTTATTGAAGGGGTTCATCTGGTTCCCGGATTAATCGATACCGAGCAATTCGAGGATGAGGCCAACATCTACTTCTTTGTCCTGAGTTCAGATGAGGAATCCCATAAGGAACGCTTTGTTAAAAGAGCAGTTCAAATACACAGAGGAGGAAAACAGCTGGATTTCTTTAAAGAAAACAGAATTATTCATGACCACCTATTGGCTCAAGCAAAAGCAAACGATGTTCATGTAATCAATGCAGAATCAGTTGACAAGACTTTGGAGAAAATATTGTCTGTAATCAACAAATCCTGCACTACAATTAAGCTGACCAACAGCGTTGACGAACTGGAAGATGTCATCAACATCATAATCACTGAGAATAACGGATGCCTTGAAAAAATCACCTATAACCTCAAAGGATTTAAGGAACCGTTAATGAGAAACATTAATGTAAGTGACAGTGAATCCGCCCAGAAATTTATAAAAAATATTAATGAAGATGAAAGCAAAAAAGAATACTTGGAGGAATTATATAAATTATCCGAGTACAGACAGACAACCATCTGTGCATCAAGTCGGGAAAAAATAGATAAAATTATTAGTCAATTAAATGAAAGGGGATATGTTTTAAATGAATGATGAGACAATCAATGAGATGATTATCAAATGCCCTGCATGCGGCATTGAAGGCGTTGCAAAGTCAATAATGAAAGAATTGGAAATACCTCACTTTGGCCAGGTTATGGAGACAACACTCCTATGTCCAAACTGCGGATTCAAGCACTCAGACATTATTGCATTGGAACATAATGACCCTGCAAAATACGTCATTGAAATTAATAAAAATAACTTATCTGTCAGAGTTGTCAGATCACAGTCTGCCACAGTCATCATCCCAGAAATCGGCATCAAAGTGGAGCCTGGTCCAAAATCCGAAGGTTATGTTACCAACATCGAAGGAGTTCTTACCCGCTTTGAAGATGCAGTTAAAAAAGCACTGAATTTGTTTGAAGATGATGAATCTCAAAAAAATGGAAAAATAGCACTCAATGAACTTCAGGAACTTAAAAAAGGGAATAAAACCGCCACTTTGATAATTCTTGATCCGTTTGGACAAAGCAATGTGGTCAGTGAAAATGCGGAAGTTCTGGAAATCCCTGAAGACGAATTGCGTGATTTGAAAACGGGATTCAGCGTTATTGAAGATTAATCAAAAAAATTCTTAAGATATTGCACACACCTACAACCTAAAACCATCCCACTATCATTCCCATGATATTTTAAAAGAAAAACTTAATACTCTATGCAATATATTTTGATTATAAGATATTGGGGGAAAGATTACGAAATTTAAAAAACATTTTATTTTAATTTTCCTGATTATCTGTTTATTCAGCATTGGAAGTGCATATGCGAATAACATTAATGAAACAGATGTTGGAAATCAGTACATGAATGTAATTGATGAAGAAATCTTAAGTGAACACGCAGGGACATTTACGGATTTAGCTAATGAAATTGAAAACGCAAATGACGAATTAAACCTAACAAGTGATTATATTTACTCTAGTGATGATTCAGGTTATAATGGAATCACAATCAATAAAAAAAATCACTATAAACGGTAACGGATTTACAATAAATGGTAATAATAACTCAAGAGCATTTTACATTAATCATACTGATGTTATTTTAAATAATATTACTTTTGTGGATTGCAAACTGGCCAGCACCAGTCAAAGCGAAGGTGATCATGGTGGTGCAATCTATTGGAACGGAGATTACGGTATTTTAAGCAACTGTAATTTCATAAATTGTTCTGTTTCAACAACCTACCTAGATGCAAGCGCATCTCCATCAGGTGGAGCTATTTTTTGGGAGAGGATCCAACGGTACATTAAATAAGTGTAGTTTCGACAATTGTAGTGCCTCCTCTTTTGGATTACATGTATTTGATGCAAAATCAACCCCTACCGGAGGGGCAATTATGGAGAGGTGCCAACGGTACATTGAATGATTGCAGTTTTGAAAACTGTTTTGTTTCATCTATATATATATACTGCACTCAGTGGAGGAAGCATTTTCTGGAACGCAGATAACGGTACTTTGAATAATTGCAGTTTTAAGAATGGTTATGCCGCAGCAGGTCCTAATAAAAATTCCGGAGACGGAGGAGTGATTAGATGGTATGGAAGCTATGGTAGCCTTAACGGTTGTACCTTTGAAAACAACCACGCCAAACAGGATGGTGGTGTCCTCTACTGGAATGGTGCCAGATGCAGTTTAAATAACTGCAGTTTTATAAACAGTTCTGCCGGCCAACAGGGAGGAGCAATCTATTGGGATGCCAGTGAAGGTACACTGAATGGTTGTAGTTTCGTGAATAGTTCTGCAGAACTGAGTGGCGGTGCCATCACATGGAACCGTGAGAAAGGTACATTAAGAAATTGCAGCTTTGTAAACAGCCGTGCCGAATATAGTGGCGGATGTATTAGAGTAACCGACGACTTTTTCTCAATTTATGATTCAAAATTTGTAAACAGCACAGGTTACTCCCAAGAAGGCGGAGCCATTCAAGGTGATGGAAATCATGCCTTGATTTACGACTGTAGTTTTGAGAACTGTACATTAATACCTAAAAATTACGAATCCAACGATGGTGGCGCAATTAGATATGAAGGCTTCAATTGTACTATTTCCCACTGTAGTTTCATTAAAAATAATGCTACATTTGCCGGTGCAATAATGTTGGATGGAGATAACGGCACTGTTTCCTATTGTTATTTTGTAAACAACACTTCAAAATACGATGGTGGTGCTGTATATCTGAGTGGAACCAATGGTAAGATTTTCGATTGTGTTTTTGAAGAAAATACCGGGCATTACGGAGGCGCTATTAAAATGAGTTCAGGATATGGCTCCATTTCCAATTGTGAATTTGTGAATAATCATGCAGGTTATCAGGGAGGTGCAATATCTTTCACTGGAAGCAATGGCGTTGTTTATAATTGCAGTTTCATTAACAATAGTGCAGATACCAAGGCGGTGCTATCTACTGGGATGGTGCAGATAATACCGTTAATTATAATATTTTTATAAATAACGGTGATGAAATTTATTATGAAAGAGTTTCCGGCATGAATACTGATTATAATTGGTTTGGAAACAATGCCACTAATTATGCGCAACAACCTAATATCCCGAATTGTAACATATGGCTGTTTTTAAATGCGACAGCTGATGAAAGTTCCCTGCTCATTTCACAGCCTGAAATTATCTTCAGATTATATGTTTATGACCCTAATCTACATGAAATAACAGAATTTGAGGATTCTTTAAAACCTATTAATTTGACAATTACTGCAGCAAACGGTAATGTAAATAATACTCAAGTCGATTTGGGAGAATGCATTAAATTCACCCCGTCCGATGTTGGTGCATGCAGCGTAACCGCAAAAATAGAAAGCTATGCATACACTTATGAATTTGATATAGCGAAAATGAATCCTGAAATGGAAATTGAAAATCAGGAAATTCCATATGGAAACAATGTAAACATTACTCTTATTTACAACACTAATGCTACAGGAAAAGTTAACATCACATTAAACGGTAAAAAATACACTCAAACATTTACTGATGTTGATTTAAACACTATAATTTCATTAGGAGAAGTTTTGCCTGACGAATACAATGTTATCATTAAATATTCCGGTGATGAGAAATTCTTCAATGCTACTTTATATGCAACATTAATCGTCAATAAGCTGGATGCAAACCTAGCATATGAGTCAATGACCATTCCATACAGTGAAAATACAATAATCACACTCACATACAATGACACAGCAACTGGAAAAGTCAACATCACATTAAACGGTAAAAAATACAATCTGACATTCACTGATGTGGATTTGAACAAAACAATCGCATTAGTAAACGTATTGCCTGATGAATATAATGTTACTGTCCTATATTCATGTGACGATAAATTCATTAATGCAACTGCCAATGCAACATTGACAGTCAACAAATTGGACACCAATATCATTTGTGATTCTATCACAACAGCATATAACAGTGATGATTACCTGATTATTACTTTAAAGGACATTAACGGCGAACCAGTCAATGACGTTACCTTGACAGTCGACTTTAACGGCAGTATTGATAATTACACAACCGAGAACGGTACTGTAAAAATCCCAGTTAAAGGTTTGGCTCCAGGAAATTACACAGCCATGATAACTTTCAATGAAACCAGCATATATCTTGGATCTAATGCAACTGCAAATGTGACTGTCATCAAGGCTTCCGCTGAAATGTCCTCAGATGGTTTGACAACAGTATATCAAGTGCACAAATACCTTAATGTTACCTTAAAAGACGCTGACGGAAATCCTATTACAAATGATTATGTAAACATTACCATAAACGGAGTAACATACAACTGCAAGCTTGATGAAAACGGAAACGCAGAGTTAATCATCAGGCTAAACGCCGGAACATACAAAGCAACAATAACCTTTGAAAACGGAAACTACAACAAAACAACAATCACAACCAAGGTTGTTGTTAAAAAAGCAACTCCTAAACTGACAGCTAAAAAGAAAACATTCAAGAAATCCAAAAAAGTCAAAAAATACACTGTTACCCTAAAAAACAATGTTGGAAAAGTGATGAAAAAGGCTAAATTAACTATGAAAGTTAAAGGAAAAACCTACAAAGCTACTACAAACAGCAAAGGAAAAGCAACCTTTAAAATCACAAAACTAACCAAGAAAGGAACATTCAAAGCAAAAATAACATACAAAGGTAACAAAAACTACAACAGATTAATTAAAACAGTTAAAATTAAAATCAAGTAGGTGCCTTTCGCCTACTTCCTTTTTTCTTTTTTTCAGCACGCAAACTTTTGATTTTGCAGTGAAATATTATTAAAAAATAGTTCGACAAATACCTCTGAAAAGCATGGCAACACCATACTTCTGGCGTATTTGGTAAAAAGATAGAAAGAATATGACTATTCTTCCTCTTCTTCTTCCATTGATGCTGTGAAGCTTGCGAATTTGTCTTCTTCTACAACATCTTTTAATTTTAAGGTTTTTTGTACATCCATAGCTAATGCGTTACAATCCGCTTTGATAGCTTCTAAATGTAAAAGAATTCTTTCTTTTTCTTGGTTGATTCTTTCAATGTTGGTGTATGGGTAAGTTGACTCTTTAAGCATTTCATACTCAATTGTAGTATATGGGTAATCATTCAATTGCTTACATACATTTTTAAGAACTTCACCTAAGAATTTGTTCATTTCGACTTTTACCCTTTCCCTGATCATTTTGTCGTCATCGAGATTTTCTTTCATCAGACGTACAACTTCAGCTTTAGCGAAAGGTAATTTTTCTTCATCTTCTTCAGGAAATTCATCAATCATTTCTTCTTCAGACATAATTACACCTCTTTTGAGTTTTAAAATATTGAGTCAATCGATAATTTTTAATGAAAAATTATTATTACATCAATATCTAAGTAAATATTTATTGAAGGTTCTATATAAAGGTTTTGATTATTTTAGAGAAATCGAGCAGTATTCGACTAGTTCTTCAACCAACATATAAAATAATCAATCGTGAAATTAATAATTCGAATAGTTGAAAAATTTTGAAAAACCGTTTTAAAAAAAATAAAAACAGTAGCATGAATGCTACTTTAATAAACTATTTCTTTGATATTTTGAGGCTCGGAAAAAGCACTATAAAAACTGATGAAATCAGCAAAATCAATATGGGATTGGCTGTTTTATGGATTTGAACTATAGATGGAATTTTTTTAACTGAATTTCCACCATGTGGAATATCTGTATCGTTTGAAGGATTATCCACTACCTTTACAATGGCAAAATCATTGTTGTTGGATAAATCATAATCAAACGTGCCGCTAGTGACATTAACACTATTGTTAAGTATTCCTGAACCCATTGCAATCGCCTTGACGAATAGCTTTGCAGATTCGCCATACTTAAGAGCATCTATTGACCAAACATTGCAGGATTTATTGAATTTTCCTTTTGTGGCCTTAAATGATTTCAGTTTTAACAGACCATCCAGAACTTCGCTAACCCTAATGTTTTTTGCGGTGTCAGGACCGTTATTGACAATTTCAATAACATATTCAATTACATCACCAACCTTATAGTCATATTTAGATGCAATTTTGGTAATTGACAAATCACTTGCCTGGCCGACATGGATTGACTCTTCAGCGCGATTGTCTGATTCATCCAAATCCAGTTCATCACCGGAAATTCTGGCCAGATTAACAAAATCGCCTGTTGATGTGACCTTACACATAATCTCTATGGACTTTTCCTCACCGACATCAAGGCTTGCGATTTTCCATATGCCCTCGGAGAACCTGGAATTTGAACTGACAACTGTCAAACCTTCTGGCAAAATGTCCCTGACAATGACATTATGAGCGACGTTTGGACCCTTATTCAATGCCACTAATGTCCATTTCACCATTTCGCCATAATTTGGGGATTTATTGTCGACCATTTTTACAATTGACAAATCCGCAACAGGCCTGACATAAATCATGTCTGCATCATAATTGTTAGACATGTTCCAGTCATATTCCTGGGCTTTGACAGTGGCATCATTGATAACCTCTCCCAAAGCATCGGTTATAGTTGTAATGTTGAGATATGCGGCTTTTCCAACATTCAGAGAACCTATATCCCATACATCCCCTTCAAAAGTTCCCTTGCTTGAATCATGACTTAAAAATATTAATTCGTTTGGCAGGATATCCTCTAAAATCGCTCCGGTCGCATCATCGGGGCCGTTATTTTTAACAGTTATCATCCAATTGACGATTTCGCCGAATAACGGGTTAGTGTTGCTGACTTCAATCATCACCTCCAAATCAACAGCCAAAGGAACATCGACTGATTCATTGTCCCTGTTGTTTTCGGGATTATAATCGTATTCACCGGCATAAATCTCTGCAAAGTTGATGATTTCACCTGTTTTTTCAACCAGGCATAGGATTTCAAGCGTTTCGACATCCCCTCTGTTTAGACAGCACACAGACCATATGCCTTCATCATAAAATCCTTTTGTTGCATCATAGCTGATTAACTTTAAACCTTCGGGCAGTTTATCCTCAACATAAACGTTTGTCGCCGTATCAGGCCCCATATTGGAAATCACCAATGTCCACTTTACCAGATCCATATAGTTCGGAGCGATGTTATCCACCAGCTTAACAACCGATACATCGGCGGATTTTTCAACGTCGATTATTTCTCTGTCAAAGTTATTGGTTGAGTTGTAGTCATGTTCATGTGCACTGACCGAAACGTTGTTGGAGATAATTCCTGTTCCATTGACCATGCATTCTATATTCAGAACATAGGATTCATCCACATCCAGCTGGTCAATAAAGAGCAATCCTGTCACAGGGTCATAGTCCATCATGCTGTCATCCTCAAGCCATATTAGTGAATCGGGAAGAAGGTCACTTACGACGACATCATGGGCGATATCCGGTCCATGATTTATGACCTCAATTGTCCAGGTGATTTCATCTCCGTAATTCGGGTTTGAATCGGAAACTGATTTTGTCACTTCCAAATCTGCTGCCGGATTAACGAAAATCGCCTGGTCATCCTCATTGTTTGTCAGATTGTAATCGTATTCATCTGATGAGACATTTGCATAGTTCAAGAAATCCCCTGTCGTTTCGACCAAAGTGATGATTTTGATGATTACCTTTTCTCCCACGGAAATTTCATTAATGGTAAAAATATCATCATCATAGGATCCTTTTGTTTGAGTTGAACTGACGTATGCAAATCCTTCCGGCAGCAAATCGATGATGCGGACATCTGTCGCATTGTCTGGGCCGTTATTGTGTACAGTTAAAGTCCACTCTAAAATGTCCATGAAGTTAACGTTGCTTGCATTCACTGTTTTTTCAATGGTTAAATCACATGCGGGACTTACAAATATCCTTTCGGAATCATTGTTGTTGGTTAAATCATAATCGTATTCATCTGCGTTTGCTGAAACGTTGTTTTCAATCAAGCCTGTGGCGTTGACTATGCATTCGATATTTATTGCTATTTTTTCCCCTGCTTCCAATGTTTCTACAATCCATTTTCCGGATTTTGCATCATAATCCCTGTCGCATCCCACATAAATCAGGGCTTTTGGAAGAATATCATACATTTCCACATCATGTGCCGCATCGGGTCCGTTGTTTGATATTTCAACTGTCCAGATTACATGGTCCATATAATTTGGCCTTGAATTTGAAACGCTTTTCTTGACGGCGATATCTGCTGCAGGATTTATGAAAATGCCCTGTTCGGCACGATTGTTTGTCAGATTTGTGTCGAACTCATTTGAAGTGACATTGACAGCATTGACTATTCCACTGGTAGTGTTTATAATCGTAGTTATATCGAATGTGAATGTTTCATTGACCTTTAAACCTTCAAGCACAAGCATTCCTGTTTCCGAGTCATATAATCCGTTTGATGTATCCCTCTGCCAAATCAAACCTTCAGGCAAAACGTCATATAATCTGACATCAGTTGAATCGTTCGGCCCGTGATTTGTAACCGTTATTGTCCATGTAATCACATCTTCAAAATTGGCCACATCCCTTGAAACTGATTTTTTGACCTCATTATCTACCTTGGGACTTACAACAAAAACTGTCTCGTTTGTGATTGCTTTGTAGTAGGTGTCCTCAAGGTGTTTTGCCAGAACAAAATATCTTCCAGGTTTCAGGTTATCCAGATTTACTGTGATTTCGCCCAGATATGAAGTGTTTCCGCTTCCATTATAGACTACGGTTCCATCCTCATGCTCGACAGATAGAAAAACATTGATATTGTACTCTCGGCTATCCTGGTAGAGTTCCCCATTATCCGTAGCTCCGGACACAGGATTTTCCCCGTCAATGACTATGTTGACATTGTCTGCAGCGTTATATATTGCATTGGATACTGCCAGATTATCAAAATCGCCGATGTTATTTCCTCCAAAAAGAACCACCCTGATTTCTTCGCTGTCTCCGTAATATATGTCCCTGGCATGGATTGGCAATTGATAAACCCATGCCTGATTCTCAAACAGTTCATTATTCTCCAATGTGAGCTTTTTGCCTTCCCTATCATAATAGATTGCACTGCCGTTTCTTGCGGTATTGAACCTGAATGAATTATTCTTTACAAAGGCCTGTGAACTATTGATGTAGATTGCTCCTCCCAATCCGTCGTCAAATTTACTTACATCCGGAATTGCCTCATTGGAAGTGAATGAGGAGTTTTCAACAACAGTGTTCTTGCCTTCGATATAAATTGCTCCTCCATCAATGCATGCTCTGTTTGAATCGAAAGCCGATTCTCTTATTGTTACATTTTCGGCCCTTCCATAGATGGCGCCTCCATTTTCAGATACATTGTTTTTTTTAAAATTTGAGTTCTTAATCAGGATATTCAGACCATTTGCCTGAATTGCACCTCCCATCGGAGCGTCATTTCCTTCAAAGTTGCAATCCGACACTGTCAGTTCCATGTAGTCATATAGAAATCCTGTTGATAGGGCTCCTCCGAACTGGCCTGCGGTGTTGTTTACGAATGTGCAGTTTTTTATTTCACCGGATCCGTGGAATGTCAATGCCCCTCCTTCATCAGCGAAATTATTTATAAATATACAATTAGTATATGAAGTTCCGCTACGTATGCAGCCCGCTCCTCCATGAGAAGGCTCATCAAAACTTATTGCACTATTATTTATGAAGATGCAGTTTGTCACCTTGCCGTTTGAACCTGGCAAATCAATACCGACCTGTATTGCTCCGCCATAGCTGGCCTGTTTTCCTTTTACCCAATTATCCTCAAAAATCGAGTTTTTCACTTCAGAATCTCTACCATACATCGTTAATGCGGAACCTACGGAATTGCCTTCAAAATTTTCATAATATCCTGTGTTTCTCCTAAATTGACAATTATCGACAATTAGGCCTGATGCAATATCCAAATCGTATCTGGTATTGATTGCACCTCCCTTATTGGCATGATTGTCTTCAAAGATGCAGTTTTCAAATCTGATGTTTTTTGCGCTGACAAAAATGGCTGAGCCCACATCCCCTTCACAATTTATGAATTTCAGATTCTTGAATACCGTGCCTGCGGAAGTCTCATAGACATAAAATGCCATGGCCAGATGTTTTCCGTCCAATACCGCCATGGAATCTGATTTTATCGTTAGCTGTTTGTTTAGAAAAATGCGGTCATTGCCGTTTGAGTGATAAGTTCCCTTCAATAGAATTGTATCTCCGTCTTGAGCCGCATCGATTTCATTCTTGATGCTGGCGAATGTATTTCCGCTTGGCGTTCGTGTTGCGCCTAATATTTCCTGTGAATCCACCTCCAGAATGTTATTGTCTTGAGAATTTAGTGGTTTATCTTCTACATCCAAATCTATTCCTATTTCGCCACTTTCATTAACATCCACAGCATATGAATATTCCATATTGAAATTTATGGATGTGAAAATTAAGCAAATGACAAGTGCTGCCAATAGGATATATTTGCTAATAGTCATCTTTCCATTATGTTTAAACATTTTAAATCACCTAATCTGAGGACGATTACAAATCTATTAATTAACAAAAAGCTATTAATTAGCAATTAAACTTTTTATTTCAAGTTTTGATTAAAAAATAATAATCTTATGTATGAAATTTAAAAATAACCTCAAATTTATAGGAACAATCATTGAATGATTGCCTAACACAAATTATTTTCTCCAAACAACCTGACCAAATTTGCGGTTAATTTCAATTAAATATTGAGAAATTAAAATTTTCAAACCAATCCAAAATTTACCTCAAAATAAAAGATAATGTCTTTAAATCCTCAAAATAACTATTAAAAGGATTATTATTTAAAATTATGTATACAAATAGCTTAAAATTGAAATAAAAATGAAATTACACAGTATCGATTAAATATTAAAATAGGTATAGAAAAAATATTTTATTGATAAAGATTATAATTAAAATATGAATTAATCTGAGGGTAATGAGAGATATGAAAAGAAAAATAGCAATACTGATAATGGCCATTTTAATATTAGCTCCAGTAATGCAGGACGTTAGTGCTGCAAAAACAGTATTTATTACTTCTGATAATATTATTGACCACGATACAGACTTACAAATGTTAAATTCCATCAAAAGTTACATTGAGGAATTAAGCAACGGAGAATTCCAAGTAATCGTTGACAATCAGGCACCAGGACCTGGAGAAGGATGGCGGTCCATAGCAGTGACAAGTGATGTAAGTATCAATCTGGCTGCTGCAGATGCCGGAAACTACCTGCAATTGGCCACCTCAACAGTTAACTCCGATAAACAGATAATCATAGTCAATACCGGAGATTACGATTTGGACAACAACACCAACTTCCTAAGAAGAGCATGGGACGACAATTACTCAAATGAAAGTTTTGCCGGAATGCACGACCCAGGCACATTTCTTAAAAATGCAGGCATATACTATGTTCAGCCAGCCATAAAGTATCCTCAAAATACTGAAGACGGCTGCATATCAAGATATGATGAAGAAATGAATAAGGATATAGCGCAGGAAATAGTAAACATAATAAACGCTCATGAAAACGATACAAAAACCTTAAGTGATGGATTGGTTGCTCAAAATATCCTCAAACCTGCAGTAATGGCCAATGCAAGCAAAGCCCTGATAAACAGTAATGACACTGAAATGAAAGGAACCTACGGCAATTATACTGCTCCTCAACTCTTATATCAGACTAGTTCATATTTAAATGGAAACGGCCTCGATTTCCCAAAATCATACGATGAACCGGAAAATCCTTTAGGCATTTCCTTTTTAGCAAAAGATTCATATTCCGTTTATGACTATTTCAAAATGGGAGGAATAGTTAAGGAGTATATGGATCAAAATGGAAGAGCTCCGGATTCCATTGAATACGATGGAGCACATATAAGTTATTATGACTTGGTTTATAACTTTGCAAAAATTACCCAAAACCATACAGATACAAAACATATGGGTTTTGAAAACGAATATCACTTCGATAAAGTAAACGATTCAATACTATTACACATCTTCCCATTCGTATTAATACTATTCGTGTTATTCCTAGTGTATCTGTTCTGGAAAAGGATAAGAGGTTATTAATTAAAGATTATTGAGGAAATATTTATGAAAAGATACATATCAGAATTATTAGGAACCATGGTTCTTGTCCTATTTGGATGTGGAAGCGCCGCCATAGCAGGTTCCGTTTTAGGTAATTTTGGAATTGCAATGGCATTCGGATTATCAATTATAGCTATGGCTTACGTAATTGGAGACATCTCAGGATGTCACGTTAATCCAGCCGTCTCTATCGGCATGTGGATTGACGGTAGAATGGAAACCAAAGACTTGCTAATGTATATTGTATTCCAGTGTATTGGTGCAATAATAGGTATTGCACTCCTTGCTGTTATCATCAACTGTGCTCCAACTCTTGGAGGCTATACAGCAACCGGCCTCGGCCAGAACGGATTCGGTTCCGCTTCAAGTGTGGAATTAAATGCAATGGGAGCAATAATTGTTGAAATCATATTGACATTCGTATTTGTTTTCACAGTACTTGGAGTAACCAAAAAAGCGGAAAACAGTGCCGTTGCAGGTATCGTGATCGGTTTAACCTTAGCATTTGTCCATATTTTGGGCATACCTTTAACCGGTACATCCGTAAACCCTGCACGCAGTTTAGCGCCTGCATTATTCCTTGGAGGCCAAGCTTTGGAGCAGCTTTGGGTGTTCATATTGGCTCCAGTCATCGGTGCAATTATTGCAGGAGTAATATACAGAGTCTTAAGCGCAGAGGAAGCTTAAATCCTCTATTTCTTTCTTTTTTTAAAATATCGAAAAACTAACTTTTAAGATATAAATAATATTGTAAGGATATAATTATTATAAGGTGAATATATGAAAATTGTTGTTGCAATCGGAGGATCAATCTTACTAAAAGAATATGACAGTGAAAAATTCCAGGAATATAGTGATATTCTAATAGACTTATCTCAAGAACATGAACTATTTGTCGTTGTAGGTGGAGGAAAACCTGCAAGAGAATACATTGGTGTTGTTCGTGATTTAGGTGCCGGCGAAGCACTATGTGACGATATCGGAATTGAAGTAACAAGATTAAATGCAAAATTAATGCTTTCAGCACTTGGCGACGCGGCTTATCAAAGAGTACCCCACAATTTCCAGGAAGCTTTGGAGTTCTCAGCAAGTGGAAAAATCATTGTGATGGGAGGAACTGAACCTGCACACAGTACCGATGCGGTTTCAGCGATTTTAGCCGAATATATTCAGGCCGATAAACTCATTAACTTGACATCAGTTGACGGGATGTATACAAAAGACCCCAATAAGTTTGATGATGCTGAACTCGTGCCGGAAATCACAGCTACCGATTTGCTTGAATTTTTAAGCGGAAAGGATGTGAAAGCCGGAACTTATGAATTCTTTGACACAACAGCAGTGCAGATGATTAAAAGATCAAACCTGGAAACTGTTATAACAAATGGTTTTGAACCTGAAAACCTAATAAAAGCTGTGAACGGAGAAAAAGTAGGAACTAGAATTATCAATGAATAGGTGAAAAAGTGGATAATCTCATTGATATAGGTTTGAATTTGATGCACAAATCCTTCAGAAGAGATAGGGTTGAAATAATTGAAGAAGCCAAAAAGGCTGGTGTGAAACAGTTCATCATTACCGGAACCAACATAACTTCAAGCCAGTTGGCTGCAGAATATGCCTCCAAGTATTCCGGAACTTTGTTTTCAACATCCGGAGTTCATCCACATGACGCAAAAACCTGCAATGGACACACAATGTTTGAAATAGAAAAGATAGCTAAAAAAGACAGTGTTGTGGCCATTGGTGAATGCGGTCTTGATTATAACAGGAACTTTTCACCGCAGAACCTGCAAAGAAAATGGTTTGAAGCGCAAATAGAAGTTGCAGAACGTGCGGATTTGCCGCTGTTTCTACATGAAAGGGAAGCCCATAAAGACTTATATGATATTCTAAAAAGACATGATGGCGTCATTGAAAAATCAGTTGTTCACTGTTTTACAGGAACCAAACAGGAAGCGCAGAACTATGTTGATTTAGGATGTTACATTGGAGTGACAGGTTGGATTTGTGATATGAAAAGAGGAAGAGACCTGCAGGAAGCGGTGAGCGTCATTCCTCCTGAAAAACTGATGATTGAAACCGATGCTCCATTTTTAATACCGAAAAACTTTAATGAAAAACCTAAAAAGAATAGGAACGAACCGAAATATTTACCTCATATCCTCGAAACAATTGCACTCTGCATGGGAATGGATGCAGAAGAACTTGCTGTTCAAGTTACCAAAAATACTAAAGAATTTTTCAAAATATAAGGAGATGATAAAATGGCAGTAGACCCACATAAACATTGTCCGATTTGCGGAACCCCAATACCTTTAAATGAACTTGTATGTTCACCGGACTGTCAGAAAGTCTGGGATGCAAGATTGAGTCAGAGAAAAAGGTCACAGATAATCCTATATGTAGTCATAGCAATCTTTTTAATTATTTGGGCCATAATGACTTTTGTAAAATAGTGATACAATGATTCTGACATCTTCCAATACACTTGAGACTAAGGAGATAATTGAATATGTAGGGCTGGTTACGGGCGAATCGCTGATTGGCGCTAACATCTATAAGGATTTATTTTCAGGAGTTCGTGACGTTGTAGGTGGAAGAACTTCAAAATACGAAGAGGAACTTCAAAAGGCAAGAGAGATTGCTTTGAAAAGTATGGAGGAAAAGGCCGAAAGTTTAGGTGCAAATGCAATTGTCGGCCTTAAGCTTTCCTATGACAATCTTGGCGGAACTATGGGAAACACCATCCTTGTCACCGCCTACGGCACTGCAGTCAAATGTGAATAATATGGAATTAAAGATAAATAAGGAAAGACGAAAGTATCTTCGGGAGGCGATTGTCTGCATTGCAATTGCCACTCTAATCGGACTTGTTGTTTATCAGATATTTCTATATTTCAAAATAGCGATATTCGGTTGGAATCTGGGACTTATTTTTGCTCCATTAACTGCAGGATATGTGGAAACCATCCTGGCAAATAGAATTATTGGAGAGGACATCGGCGCAATTAGTGCGTTCATTCTCTTTGCATATACGACATTTTACAGTTTTATTTTAAAAAATCCTACACTGGGATTTAATTTTATAACAATCGGATCGATTGCAGTGATATTGCAGGCGGCATTTCCAACATTGATTAATTATATTCTTTTTACTGTGGGCTTGGGAGCGGTCTTATACCTATTGGGAATCTTCAAAAAGTTCAACAGATTTGTCTACAATGGAATCATGGTGCATATTTTTAAAAAGGCTCCTGAAGTCAATTCGGAGCAGAGCTATGAATTTGATGAATTCAAGAGCAATGAACTTATAAACAGCCAGGATTTCTATTTCATAACGAGCACAGACCCCATTGACCAAAGAATTATCAATTTGGGCCAGTTTAATGCAACGGTAATAATCGATAAGGCGACCATAAGGACACCGCCTGATCCTGAAGAAATTGAAAAAGAGACAATTTACCATCTGAAAAAAGGAAAGGACATGTGTTTAATCGAACTGGCCAATGAAATCAAAGCCGCAGGCGGAAATGGGATAATTGATTTGGATATTCAATATAGCCTAATCGGACTTGGGGGAGACCGCTATCAGGTAAGTGCCATGGGAATGGGAATCCATCTAAGCTAAACCCATAAGTCCGGTCACGTCAACTAATTAATCTCTTTTAATCTTTTCTTGAAATCCTCATTTTTACTGCAGTTGCTGATGGCCTTTTGCAGAATATCCTTTTCGCTTTCAACATCACCCTGTTTTTGATAGATATTGATTAAAGATTCATATGCCTTTGAAGAATCGGGCAATGTGAATATGACCTCTTTATATAATTTAATGGCTTCATCCAGTTTATTTTCTTTTTCAAGGATTTGTGCCTCTTGCATTAGATGGGTAATGCTGTCAAATTTGCCTTGTCTTTTTGGCTTGATTTTTCCTTCAACATTTTTCAATTTATCAAATATGCTGTCCGCTTCATCTGAATCGAAATTTTGACCGACTTTTCTCTCTTCACTCATAATATCACCTTAAGGCAGAATGCCCAGCATCTTCAATGCCATGTATAATACTAATATGGAAAATACAATTTTTAACTTTTTTTGTGGAATCCTGTGGGCATATTTTGCACCTACTGAAGCCAGAGGCACTGAAAAGCAGGCAATAATTGCAAAATTGATTAAGCTTACATAACCTATTGAATATGGAAATGTGCTTACTCCCCACCCGGAAACGATATATGACAGAAATCCTCCGATTGCGGTTAAGCAGATGAATATTGAAGATGTTCCAATGGCCTCTATCATTGAAAAACCTAATAGGGCCGTTAAGATGGCTATTAAAAATACTCCCCCTCCAACACCCAACAGACCTGATGAAAACCCGACTAAGATACCTATAATTGCTGTAGATATTAGGTTGAACGGTATTTTTGCATCTTCACGTTCCTTGTTGATGTTGATGATGTTGTTTACAGCGATGAACAGCAATAAACATCCGAAAATGATTTCTAAAATCCTTGATGGCAACATTGAGGCGGTGAATCCTCCTAAAGCGCCACCGATAATTCCAAAAATGCCCAATTTGATTCCGGGTTCTATGATTCCGTCAAGTGTTCTGGTGTGTCTGTAAGCTCCGCTCAGGGATGTAGGGATAATGATGGCCAGACTTGTGCCGAATGATATTAGAATTGCCAAATCCGGTTCAACTCCTATGTATTTTAACAGGAAGTACTGTAAAGGAACAATCAGAAATCCTCCGCCTACCCCCAAAAGACCTGAGGCAAAACCTGCAAAAACACCAATTAGAATTAGTCCTATGAAGTATTCTATCGCAAACATAGCATCACTTTTATAAAGTATTAATAATTAAATTATTGTTAATGAAACTTAATAAAACTATATTAGTTGGAGTTGTGTTTATTTTACTTGCAGGAGTAATTTTTCTAACTGATATATTGAATCCGATTATCAGACCAGTCACATATCTGTTTTTGATGGGATCATCTAAAGGAAAAGACATAATATTCTTTGGCCTTTTAGGCTTATTTTTAATTTTTTCCCAAATAATCAAAAAAGAAATCGACACTACAAAATATTTAAAAATTTCAATGGTAATCGGTGCGGTTTTATTGATTTTAGGTATTTTGCTTGAAGTTATTTTCAGATTGCAGATGGGCATCAAGCTCAACACAGTATTCTGCTCCATGACTAGTGGCATGAGCTCCACAAGCATTCTTCATACCCATCTGTTAAAGGCCATTTTAGGAGAAGTTCTAACTAAAATTATGGGACCGTTCATTCAGAGTGGAATCAACACAGGAGTTGGCCTATATGCATATGTTCCAAGTTATGCGTTTTTAGTGATTCTGCTCATTCCAATACTGTTTGTGACAATAGTCCTTGCCATGCAAAAACGCCCATGGTTTACAAACTTCCTTTTGGCATTCTTCTCAAGCTGCCTTATAATCGGAATAATCGACGGAGGAATGTTTGCAACACCCTCATATGTCGGGATTTTCGGACTTTACCTTGTCTACAGAAACGGATATTACCTGAACTATATTTCCGGTAAAATTTTAAGGGACGAAACCCTTCTTAAACAGAATGAAGCAATCCAACCCTGCTATAAAAACCGCGGATTCAGTAAAAAAAGATATCTGTTCAACAGATTTTTAATATGGTTTGTTGTAATAGCGGTCATATTGTTAAGGTTCACAATCGCCTTTGCAGGTGCGGAACCTGACTATTATACTGTTGATATTGTAAACCCTACCGGAGACATTGACCTTGGAAACATCAGCACAGAAAGCGTTGATTATGCGCATCATAACAATCAGAACAAAACCACATATCACATTGACCCTCAGTATAATGAAATGGAACTTATAAATGACTTGAAGATTCCTCTGAACAATTCGTGCGAATATTACACCGTCAGCTGGAACGCTTACTCTTATCTCTAGTGATACCATGAAAAAGCTCTATTTGATATTGCCTATACTGGCAGGGTTGATGTTTGGATCAAGCGGAATATTTGTCCGCACGTTAACGCAGAACGGAATCGATTCGACAACACTCCTGTTCCTGAGATTTTCAATTGCGATAATTCCTATTTTAATGGCAGTTCTGTTAACGGATAAAAGATTATTAAAAGCTGGTTTGAAAGACATTCCCTTATTTATAGTATGTGCAATGTGTATCGTTGGACTTAATCTATGCTATAATGAATCAATGAACAATATCCCGTTATCTTTAGCTGCAACATTATTGTCAATTGCTCCGATTTTTGTGCTGATTTTTGCATATGTGCTATTCAGAGAAAAAATCACAAAAAGAAAATCAATATGCATGATCCTAGCTATTTTCGGATGCATGCTCATGACCGGAGTTTTTGAAAGCAGCATCGCAGACATCTCATTATTCGGCATTCTATCAGGCATTGGAGCTGGACTGTTCTGGGCGGTCTATTTGATGGCATCCAAAAAGTCAATTGAAATGGGAAACCATACGTTCACAATACTATTCTATTCAATCATATTCATTTCAATAGCATTAATCCCATTCACCGACTTCGGCCAAATCAGAGCTTTTGTTAGCCTTGACCCCGCATTGGCAATATTGTTTTTAATCATACACTCAACATTTTCATTTGCCCTGCCGTATATCTTCTCGACTGTCAGTTTGAACTACATGGACTCCGGAGTGTCTTCAATATTGCTTTCAGGTGCTGAACCCTTTGCGGCATTGATTTTTGGATTTGCATTATACTCAGAGATTCCAACACCCCTCATGTTTTGCGGATTCCTTTTGACCATCATTGCCATGATGATGTTAAGCACCAAAGGCACCTTGAAAGATATGTTGCACCTTTGATAGAGAGAGGTGCATTTCAACTGTAAATGCTTTAAATCAAAAAATGAGGTTAAATCAATCCATTTCAACAAAATAAAGGGTTTTTAATCATGAATTAAAAAAGCAATATTAATAATCATGATAAATGGGAAATGTGTAAAAAATATTGACTTACTCGGAAAATATTTCCATACAGTAATTAATTTAAAAGCATTTAAATCAAGATATAATAAATTAAAATCAAGATTGGATATAAAACAAATCAAAAAACTGTATTTTGATAAAACGAACTAATCATCATGATTGAATTGAAAAAATACAAATGATTGAAAAAGTTGATTTTTGAGCTAAAATATGGTCCTCTTGGAAAAGAAATTCCTTCAAGAAAGCAATTTAAATTAAGTAAAATTATAAAAAACAAGCAATTTTGAAAAGATTTATTTATTTAAAAAATAAATTCATACATATGATTTTAAGCATTATCATACCTACCTATAATGAGGAGGAATACCTTCCTGTTTTATTGGAGAGCATCAAGAAGCAAGATTTCAGTGACTATGAGATTATAGTAGCTGATGCCAACTCAACCGATAAAACCCGAGAAATCGCAGAGTCCTACGGATGCAAAATAGTTGATGGAGGACTGCCTGCAGTAGGTAGGAATAATGGTGCTAAAGCAGCAAAAGGGGAATATTTGCTATTCCTTGATTCAGATTTGGAACTTACGGATGACTATTTGAGAAATGTCATATATGAATTCAGAATGGAAAGGCTTGGAATAGCCATTACACAAATGAAACCCATGTCAAATAAGATAGAAGATCAGATATTCCATGAATTTGCAAATTACTTTATGATCAGTATCGAAAAGATAAAACCACATGGTGCAGGATGTTACGGAATCATTGCAAGAAAAGAGTTGCATGACGAATGCGGCGGTTTTAATGAAGATTTGAACTTCGGTGAAGACACTGATTACATTGAACGACTGGCCAAAAAGGAACGTTTCAAAGTTCTTAGAAATGCTAAAATCGGCGTTTCAACCAGAAGACTTGAAGAAGAAGGCATAGAAACATTGATAAGGCAATACGGCAAAAGTACCGTAAACGACTTTCTAGGAAAAAGAACAGATGCCGAAGAACTCAATTATAATTTTGACCACGGCCATGAAAAAATCACAACTACAAGACTTGAAAGAATAACAAAAGCCACAGAAAGAGTTAATGAAATTAAAGAAAGTTACGATGAATCCGTTCAAAAAATTAATGCCACACGGTCACGTTTCAAGATTAAGAAAAACCGCCAAAGAAAAGTGGTGTTCTACTGTGTCTGCGGAGAGGGAATGGGTCATGCCATCCGCAGTGGCGTGATTATCGACAAAATTAAAGAAAAATATGACGTATACATATTTTCAAGCGACAGGGCTTATGAGTATCTGAATTCCAAATTTGAGAATGTTTACAAAATCGGAGGATTCAATACCGTTTACATCAACAACAAGGTGAACAACCTCCAAACCTTATCCAATGCCTTAAAAAGAAATCCTACAAATATGAAAATAGGATACGATAAGCTATACAAAAAAGCAAGAGAGTTAAGGCCTGAAGTGATTGTAACCGATTTTGAAATTTACGCCACAATGGTGTCAAAATTATTAAATATTCCTTTAATCAGCCTAGACAACATTCATATGATTACACAAGCAAAAATCCATTACCCTGAAAACAAAAGAATTGAAATGCTTAAAGCAAAAGGGGTTATAAAAACATATGTCGTGAAACCAAAGATACATATCTTAACCAGTTTCTTTTATCCTCCTGTCCGATCAAAGAAGAATGCAGTCATCTATCCTCCGGTGATTCGTGAAGACATACTCAAATTAGAGCCTACGGATGGAGATCACGTAATCGTTTATCAGACAAGTAAAGAAAGCGTGAAACTTGTCCGCAAACTAAAAGCATTGAAGGATGAAAAATTCATCGTATACGGATTCAATGTGAATAAAGAGGATGGCAATCTAACATATAAAGAATTTAATGAAGATGTGTTTTATGATGATTTGGCATCTGCAAAGGCAGTGATATGTAACGGAGGATTCACATTCATCTCCGAAGCAATCTCACTTAAAAAGCCTATTTATTCAGTTCCGGCTTTGGGCAACTTTGAACAGACATTGAACGGATTTTATGTGGAACGCTTAGGATATGGTGAATATCACGAAATAATGAGTGCCAAAAGGGTTGAAAACTTTTTAAACAAACTTCCTAGATATCAAAAGAACCTGTCAAAAGTCAAAAAAACAAATAATGATGGAATAGTTAAAGAGTTAGTTTACAGAATAGAAAAATACTCAAAATAGCAGATATTAAAGATCGCTCAAATCTTTAATCTCAATGGTGTCTGAAACCTCTTTTAACAAATTTAAATCATTGCCCATGATAATAAAATCGACATCATCATGATTGGACACCAGTTCATAAACTGTTTCATTTTTTAGTTGTGTGGAATAAATCTGTTCTGAAGTTGTATTTAAAACAGAAACCGAATTAATGCCAATTAACGAATCTGTCAGATTCCTATTGAGTATAATTCCTGAAACATTTGTGGAATATTTGCCGGTATTTTGATAGAATTTCATTCCATCAGCTTCATTTTTTAAAGTGAAATTCGAACCGGCGGGCAAATCAATCTTAAATGAATCGAAATCCTGTGTTTTTAAAGGAAGCTTTAGTGATTCCCCACTGAAATCTCCAATAGGATTTGTTAAGATCAGATATCCTCCAACAATAATAAAAATAAATGCGAGAACAAGTATCACGTTAGACCATTTCATGATTTAACTCCAAAAAAAGAAATAAAAAAATATGATTAATAAAGCAATAACTTCATTAATCAAAGGGCAACTATAATGTTACGCCCATTTCTAATTGTTCTGTCAATTCTTTGTACCTGTTACGGATGGTTACTTCTGTAACTCCTGCGATATCAGCTACATCCCTTTGTGTTTTTCTCTCACCGAGCAACACAGATGCAATATATAATGCAGCTGCCGCAACACCTGTTGGACCTCTTCCTGAAGTCAATCCTTTTTCCATTGCCTTTTCAATGATTTCAATAGCTTTGGATTGTGCTTCACCTGAAAGTCCAAGTTCTGATGCGAATCTTGGAACATAATCCACAGGAGAAGTTGGTGGCAATTTGATATTCAGTTCACGGGTTAGGAACCTGTATGTTCTTCCAACTTCTTTTTTGGTTACGCGAGAAACTTCAGCAATCTCATCTAAGGTACGAGGAACATTACAACGTCTGCATGCAGCATATAAAGAAGCAGCCACTACCCCTTCAATACTTCTTCCTCTGATTAACTTGTTGTCGACTGCACTTCTATAGACTACACTTGCAGCTTCCCTTACGCTTCTTGGAAGTCCAAGTCTTGAAGAATCACGGTCCAATTCACTTAATGCAAATGCCAAATTCCTTTCAGTAGCTCCGGAAATTCTGATTTTTCTTTGCCATTTCCTTAACCTATACCATTGAGCTCTGTTTCTTGCAGGAATATCACGACCGTAAATATCTTTATTTCTCCAGTCAATCATTGTACTTAGACCTTTATCGTGAATAGTGTAAGTAATTGGAGCTCCAACTCTTGTACGTTTGTCTCTTTGTTCGTGATCAAATGCTCTCCATTCAGGACCCATGTCAACAAGATTTTCATCAATGACTAATCCGCAACGAGCACATACAACTTCTGCTCTTTCGTAGTCACCGATTAACTCTTCTGAACCACATTCAGGACATACGGTCTGTTTGGAATCATCGTATACGTCTCTTTGCCTTCTGCCCTCAACAGTTCTTGTGCGTCCTTGTTTAGGAACTTCGTTTACTTTTTGTGTCGTGGTTTCATCCTCCTTTTTCTAGGTTTTTTGGATTTTGGTTTTGATACAAACAGTTTTTCACCACAATGCTTTTCTATTCTCTCCCTGTTCGCTGATTTAAACAAGCGAATAGAAATGTATGGTTGTTTTGTAGGTCCGAATACATAACTCACCTTACCAATTTTGTTTTTTTCACTGTCATAAACAATTCCACCTGGTGAGGGTGTTTTTTCAGACCTTGCGATTAATTTTCCTGAATTTGCTATATGCAAACTATTGCCTAAAAATTTCATAAAATCCAACTTAAAAATCAAATCTGTATCATTTATATAATTGTAAAAAAGTAGTATATAAATGTATCGATACATTTATATATAAATATTAATATCTATTTAAATGTTTTTCTATTTGAGTCCGACAATTTCTGCCAATGACCTGCCGCCTGCAAGATCATCAACAATCATTGATTCCTTGACCTTCACCCCAAGTGAAGCAATCATTGTCTGTGTGAATAATTCCTTAGGAATGACAACTATCCCGCTTTCATCACCGATTAAGAAGTCACCGGGATTTATTGTCTCACCTTCAATTTCAATACTTTCATTTAAAGCACCTAAACCCAAAGGAGACCCTGCATTAGGACATGTATTTGAAGCAAAAACCGGAAAATCGATATATAAAAGAGCATCCAAGTCACGTGCAGAACCATAAATAACGACAGCTTTAATACCATTATCCCGAGCGCATGTAGATGCAAGTTCACCCCAAATAGCCTTATCCTGTGAGGAAACTTTGAAAAACAAAATGTCCCCCTCTGATGCATTATCTATGGCCAATGCTGATGTTCCCCAGTCATCGCTGGTGGTTTCTGCAGTGAAAATTGTTCCAAAAACTTTCTGGTTGTTGATTGATTTGATTGACTGTATTGTGCCTGACCTTTTTGAAATACCATTATATGCATCTGAAACCTGACAAGCGGAAACGCTTTCAAGCAAAGACATCAAATTAATGTATTCCTCATAATTCTTACCATTAAACCTTAAATCATCGATAGAAACATTATTCAAGTTTATTTTATCTACAGCAATACGCTTATTAAGATTTTTATTTTTGTTTAACACATCTTTCGGACTTATTGACATGAATTCACCACTGTATTATAATATATTCAACTTACTTAAAATATATTTCATAGATTTTATATATTAGTTTAATCAAAATATTATTTGAAGTATTTATTCAAATACTTAATTCTTATATACTCATAGAGTTACGTACATTACTAATTTATTATAATTATTATTAATTTATCAAAAGACAGGAGAAAAATTATTATTAAGGGAAAATAAAACGTTTGAATTGTATAAAATTTACTTAACATAATTATATTAGGAAAAAACAGCAATACCTTAATAGTAAAACGCTCCAAATGTATAAACTCTTTTTTAGTGTATAATAGGTCAAAAAGACCACATTCGTATAATTTATGCAAGTTAATCACCTAAAAATAATTTAAATTTTTAGCAATTACATAAATTATCCCGATTAGCTTAGGAGGCTTAAATATGGGAAAAGGTGAAGAATTAACAACAACAAAATATTTAATACATGCTCAAATTACAGCCAATGGTATTGTTGAAAAACCAGATGTTGTCGGTGCTGTCTTTGGGCAAACTGAAGGTTTACTTAGTAATGATTTAGATTTAAGAGAACTCCAAAGAACTGGAAGAATCGGAAGAATCCAAGTTAACATCCACTCAAACAGTGGAAGAGCAAAAGGTGAAATCGTAATTCCATCCAGTTTGGATAGGGTTGAAACCGCCATTCTCGCTGCATCACTCGAAACCATCAACAGAGTCGGTCCATGTGAAGCGGAAATACGCACAACAAAAGTTGAAGACGTAAGAGCCGTTAAAAGAGAGCAAGTGGTCAACCGTGCAAAAGAAATCTATAAGAAAATGGTTGAAAGCGTCGGTCCAACCAGCATGAGAATGATTGAGGAAGTAAGGGAAGCAATGAGAGTTCATGAAATCTCCGAATACGGTGAAGATCGTCTCCCTGCCGGCCCTAGCATTCACACATCCGATGCAATCATTGTTGTGGAAGGCCGCAGCGACGTTTTAAACTTACTTAAATACGGTATCAAAAATACCGTAGCTGTCGAAGGAGTTAGCGTTCCTCGTTCCATTGGTGAATTAAGTAAAAAAAGAACAACCACTGCATTTGTTGACGGTGACAGAGGCGGAGAGTTAATATTAAAAGAATTATTACAGATCGGTGATGTGGACTACATTACCCGTGCTCCTAAAGGAAAAGAAGTGGAAGACCTCGAAAAAGACGAAGTCCTGGTTGCGCTCAGAGATAAAGTTCCTACCGCACAGTTTTTAGCCACAACCAATATCTTAAATGATTCCAACAGTAACCACAACTCTAAAAAAGATAATCATAACAACAGACATCATAGAAAACATCAAAAATACAACCGCAATGAAAAGCCACAGGCTGTAAAAGAACCGGAACCTGAAATTGAAGATGATGAAGTTAGCCTAATGAAAGACATGCTAAAAGAATTTGAAGGAACCGGCTGCGGAGCAATTTTGGATGAAGCATTGAATATGACCAAAGAAGTGGAAGTTGAAAATATTTATGAAGAAATCAAGAATATTGATGGAACCGCAGATACAGTCATATTTGATGGAGTAATCTCCCAAAGATTGGTTGATGTTGCATCCGAAAAAGGAATAAATAAATTGGTAGCATTTAAATCAATGAATATAGTTAAAAAACCTCATGACGTTAAATTAATCACTATTGACTAAGGAGGGTAAAAATGAACCTTAATATAGACAACTATTACAGTACAAGGAAGAATGCATTTGAACGAATTCAGGATGCCAGTACTGCCACTAAAGTACTTATGTCTTTCATGATGGCATGTTTTACTGGTATTATGGCTCAAATCATCATTCCGCTGCCATGGACTCCAGTCCCAATCACTGCTCAAACTTTTGCAGTTTTATGTTCTGGCCTGTTCCTAGGTAGAAAATATGGAGTATTAAGTCAAATTATCTATATTGTTTTAGGTATTGCACTTATTCCTTGGTTTGGAGGAATGACCGGAGGACTTGACATCTTCCTGGGATCTACATTCGGATTCTTTATTGGATTTATCTTGGCATCTTACTTTGTAGGATTGATTAGCGAAAGGTATGCAAAAGCACGTAATTTTACAAGAATGGCTATTACCATTGGAATTGCAAATTTCGCATTAATTTACATTCCAGGTTTAGCTGGCCTTGCATTATTCTTAAGCTTGCAAGGAACTCCAGTTGGAATCTTTGATCTTTTAATGATGGGACTCATTCCATTCATCATAGGAGATATTGTAAAAATATTAGGTGCAGCTTCTGTGTCTAAAGTATTTTTACCAAAAGACTAAAAAAAAGGTTTTATAACCTTTTCTTTTTTTATTTTTTCGATTAAAATGAAACTTGTTTTAAGAGGACATCATTTATTATGTCTAAAAGGCTTTCAGGGATATGGCTATGATGAGGACTTTGTCGAAAACATGATTAAAGTCAACAAGTTGAGAAAGCTTAGCACAACAACCGTTTCACTAACAAATCAGGCGGATGATTTGTGTGCATCATGTCCCAACCTGAATGATAAGTTATGTAAAGACCATGGCCACAATGAGATAATCGTAGAGATGGATAATGAGATGTTAAAAAAAATTGACCCCTCAAAAGAATACAATTCTGTGGAATTATTCAAAGAAATCGATACCATCTTCAATACCCTGGAAAGCGTTTCTGAAATCTGTTTTAATTGTATGTGGCATGAAAAATGCCTATTTTATCAAAAATTATCAAATAACCGATAGATTTAAATAGGACATGAAGGAAATATATATATGTTGTATATGATACAACACAAATAGTCCCGTGGGGTAGTGGTAATCCTTCTAGGCTTTGGACCCGGAGACGGCGGTTCGACTCCGCTCGGGACTACTCTTATTAACTTTTTTTACTGATTTTATATGAAAAAGCTTTTACTTATTGGAATTGATACAAGAAGTATGCTTAACAGTGCATTAGAATTAGATTATGAACTCTATTCAACAAGCTATTTTTCCACATCAGACACCCCCTCCATCAAGAATCAGAAGATTATTCTAAATGAAAAAGATGGTGAAAGCTGCGGAATCTTCGAAGATGAATTTGACAAAAGCACAATTCTGGAACTCTCACAGGATTACATTGATGAAGTTGACTATATCATACCTATTTCAGGAGTTTCACCAAGCGATTTTAAAAAAAATGATCGAAAAAAGATTCTGGGAAACAGGGATGTGGAAAACATTGAGAATAAATATGAATTTTATAAAGAGATTGAAGATGAATTTTTAACCCCAAGGACTTTTTATGTAAGTGATATAGATGAAGCTTTGGAAATAAATGAAAATTATCCGGACATTCAATTTATTTTAAAACCCCTTCAAGGAAGTGGGGGATATAATATAAATCTATTAAATAATGATATGAATATTGAATTTAATCATGGTGAATTCATTCTGCAGGAATATGTCTCAGGAATCAACTTAAGCTCATCAGTATTGTCCAGCAAAAATGAATCAAAAACTATTGTCAACTCAAGATTGCTTACCATGAACGACTTCGCAGATGAAAATTCATTCATCTATGTGGGCAACATCCTGCCACTGACAGATAAATCAATCATGGCAAAAGTCAATGACATCAACAGGTTAACAGATGAAATGAATAAAACCAGCGAAAGTCTGATTGATAAGTTTAATCTAATCGGGTCTAATGGCGTTGATTACATCTATAATGAAAAAGGGCTGTATGTCATTGAAGTCAATCCGAGAATTCAGGGAACATTCGAATGCGTTGAAAAGGCATTCGGAATCAATATGCTTGAAGCACATATCAAAGCATGCGTGGGAAAAATAATTGACATTCCTGAAGCGAAATACTACACCTATAAAAAAATCATATACTCCCCGGCTAGAAACAAATATTCCCCTCTTGATTTGGACAACATCTATGACCTGCCGCATATCGGATCTATTACAGAAAAAGGTGAACCTCTGCTAACAATAATTGATAAGGATAATGATTTTGAAAAATTATTTGAAAAAGTAGAACTAACCTGTAAAATAGTTAATGAAAAATCTAGAAAAGACCAACTAGATGCATAATAAAGAATATTACGCCGATTGTTATCATAAATGTGGTGATAATCATTCCACGTGTCATCCAGATAAATACTTTAGCTTTGTTATCCGGATCCTTCATATATTGGTCAATGGGGTCTCTTTTCATGTTTACAACCTTTATCTGTAGTTTCTAGTAATACAAATTTTTACAGTAACTTAATATATTAAGCTTTTTTTAAGAATAAATTAATTTTAAACTTTAAATAAAAAAAATAATAAAAAATAGAAGAAAATGAAAAAAATAAAGAAAAATTTAGGCTTCTGCATTTTTAGCAGCTTCCGCTGCTGCAGCAGCTTTTTCATTTTTCTCCATTGTTGACCTAATCATTTTCAATCTAACGAAGTTTTCTCTTTCCATTTCTTGGAGTCTCATATCAATATACTTTTCAGTATTTTGGAATCTTGGAATCATAATGTGCTCTAAAGCATTTACTCTACGTTTAGTAGCTTCAATCTCCTCAGCAAGTAAGAAAATTGTTTTTTCCACTTCACCAAGTTCGATTAAATACTTGAGAGATTCCTCGAATTTCTTTGCAGCTTCGTCTAATTGTATGGTTGTGTCAGAGAATCCGTAACCTCTGTCAATGATGGATCTTTCCTCCATATTAACATTTGTTACAGGCACTGAAACACCCATAACACTTCTTGATGTAATTTCAACATCAATGGATTCCTTAACGGATAAAGCTGCCTTTTTAACAGCTAAATCTCCCATAGCAATTTGAGCTTCAACTAAAGCATCATTTGCTTCTTTAAGACTTAATTCTGCATTTTCACGAATACCTTTGACACGATCCAAGATATCAAAAAACTCTTTGATTAAAGCATCCCTTTTTTCTTTAAGCAAACCGTGCCCTTTTACAGCCAGTTTAGTCCTATTTTTAAGGGATAATAATTCCATACGAGTTGGATTAATTCCATCTATAATATCTTGTGCCATTTAATCACCTACATTACTGTAATGAGATTAGTCATCTTTTGGAAGGTATTGTTCAATAAATTCTTCTTTAACCCTTTTGAGTTCTGCTTTAGGTAAGATTTTAAGTAAACTCCAACCAAGATCTAAAGTTTCAAAGATGGTTCTGTCTTCATCTTTACTTTGAGTAATGAATTGATCTTCAAATGCTTGAGCAAACTCTAAGAACTTTTGGTCCCTTTCAGTAAGTGCTTCTTCCCCTACAACCGCAACGAGGTCTCTTAATTCACGACCTTCTGCATAAGCAGAATAAAGCTGGTCAGATACACCACTGTGGTCATCACGAGTTTTGTCTCCACCGATACCACCACTCATCAAACGGGAAAGTGAAGGAAGTACGTCTACAGGAGGGTAAATACCTTTCCTTGAGATTTCCCTACTTAATACGATTTGTCCTTCTGTAATATAACCGGTTAAATCAGGAATTGGGTGAGTAATATCGTCTTGAGGCATAACTAAGATAGGCATTTGAGTAATAGAACCTTCTTTACCATCAATACGTCCTGCTCTTTCATAAATACCTGCGAGGTCAGTGTACATGTAACCAGGGTAACCTCTTCTTCCAGGTACTTCTTCCCTAGCTGCAGAAATTTCCCTTAAAGCTTCACAGTAGTTGGTCATATCTGTTAAGATAACCAATACTTGCATACCTAAGGTG
>NZ_JAFQXT010000024.1 GCF_017406825.1 Methanobrevibacter sp. | reverse complement strand
ATTCTCAGAGGATTCCATAAAGAGGTCATGTTGCTTCCAATAGGAAATTCAAACAATACAAGCGTACTGCTAAGAAAAGTAATCTAATATTTCTTTTCTTCTAATTTTTTTAAAAAAAGAGAAAATTGAGAGAGAAATTATGCGCTTCTCTCAAGTACAAAATCTGCAATGTCAGAAAGTATCTGTTTAGATGAAGAATCATCCAATATTTCGAGTACTTCTTTTGCTTTTAGCACAGATTCTTGTGCCAAATTGTGAGCATATTCGATGGCACCACAATTTGTTAAAATTTCAATCGCTTCATCTATCTCATCTTGAGAATTATTATCAGCTTTTAAGATTTCAAGCAATCTTCCATCATCAACGCTGGCCAAACCCTTAATTGCAATGATGGTCATCTTACCCTTGCCTATATCGGAACCTATCGGTTTACCTAATGTTTCCTCATCAGAAGCCAAATCAAGATAGTCATCCTGAATCTGGAAAGCAAGACCAATCAAACGGCCATATTCATACATTGCATCAATCACTTCATCACTGGCTCCGCCCATAATGGCTCCGGCTTTTGTAGCTGCTGCAATCAATGCACCAGTTTTTTTGAAAATCATTTCCATGTACTCATCTTCAGTTACATCGAACCTTTCCTCAAAGCCCATGTCCAATGCCTGACCTTCACAGATTTTAACGCATGCATCGGCTACGGTAGCTAACGCTTTATTGTTTTGATCAGAGCTGGTTCCTTCAGAACCTATGATGATTTCGAACGCCTTTGAAAATAATGTGTCTCCTGCAAGAATGGCAACATCATCACCCCAAACCTTGTGGACTGACGGCATTCCCCTTCTCATATCATCCTGGTCCATGATATCGTCATGAATCAATGAAAATGTATGGATTAATTCAATAGCCGCACCTGCTTTAAGAGCGGATTCGCGTTTCCCGCCAACAGCTTCAGCGGTGATTAATGTTAAAGCAGGCCTTAGCATCTTTCCGCCGGCACGAGTTAGATAAACTGATGCTTCAGATAAATTATCTGGAGTAATGGCGGATAACTCTTCTTCTATTGTTCTTGTAATGTCTGCAGAATAATTTCCGAGCACTTCTTTTACATCACTCATAAATTTTCCTCCTTAACTTCTAAAAACTTGTGCTTGAGCATTTCTCAAAATATGAATATCATATCCTATTCTATAACCTTCCTCTTCAGCAAGCTCAGCATAAGCCGAAAGCATTGATAAGTCTCCGTGCGCAGGTATGATATGCTGTGGTTTCAGCATACGTAAGAATTCCCTGTGGTCTTCTCTTCCAGCGTGTCCGGAAACATGAGCATTAGGATAGATTCTTGCACCTTTAACTTTTAATCTCCTTTCCATAATGTGCCTGTTGGCTGCATTGGTTGGATTCGGAATGATAGGTGCTGAAATAATAATATTGTCTCCTTTTTTGATATTGAATGGGGTTCTGCCATTTGCAATTCTCGGAAGCAATGCATCAGGTTCCCCTTGGTGACCGGTTGTTACAAGCAAGTAATTTGCACGATCCTCATCGGCTTTCATCAAAGCCCTGTTGACTGCTTTTGGAGATCCGTAAATGCTTGCATTTTCAGGTAACTTCAGGATACCCAATTTCTGTGCAATACCGCAGAATCTCTCCATTGAACGGCCTAAGAAGAATATTTCCCTGTGGCTTTTTTTAGCGATGTCCGCGATTGCCTGTACACGTTCTACATGAGATGAGAATGTGGTGACAATCATGCCTGTCTTTTCATTCAATGGCCCTTTCATCACATCTTCCAGTATATTTCTTGCGATTCTTTCTGAATGGGTCTTGACTTCATTGTAGTTTATTGCATTGGTTGTTTCAACGATTAATGCAAGAACTCCTTTCCTGCCCAATTCCCTTAGTCGGTTATAGTCAGGTGGCGGAGATACTTTTTGATGGTTATCGAATTTGAAATCCAAAGCATATACTATAACTCCTTCAGGAGTATGCAATACTGGGAAAACCGCCTGAGGAATACTGTGTGTTGACTGTACAAATTCTAAAGTAATGTCTTTTGAAAGTTTTACTTTACTTCCCGGATTCAATACTTTGATTGGATTTTCCACTTTAAATTTGCGTTCCCCTTTGATTTGTTTTTCAATTAATGCAGCAGTATATGGTGTTCCAATAAGTGGTGCATCATATCTGTGTGCCAGTTTAGCAACGGCACCGATGTGGTCAAGGTGCCCGTGAGAGAATACGATTCCTTTCACTTTTCCATCGACATCCTTCATCAATGTATCGTCCGGAATTACTCCCCTTTCGATTAAGTCTAAACTATGCATTCTGTCGATATCAGTGTCCTCGTGCATACTGATCCTATCCAGATGAATGCCCATATCAAAAATAACAACATCATCATCTATGCGGACAGCAGTCATGTTTTTCCCGACTTCTTGATATCCTCCTATAGCGATTACTTCAACGCTCATGTTTCATCTCCTTGAATAACTCTTTGTGTTTATACCTCTCTCATTTAGCCATTCCCTTGTTTTTCCGCGAATAACTAAATTAGACTGTTTCAATTCTTCAATATTGTTTGCTCCAACTAAAAACATAGCAATTCTTAGTGAGTCATTAAATCTATTAATAAATGTGTTTAAATCTTCTTGAGAAGCGTGATTTTTTAAGAATGGTAATGCCATGCCTACAGCATCCGCTCCAAGGGCAATGGCTTTAGCAGCTTCTAGGCCTGTACGAATGCCTCCTGATGAAATAACCGGAACATTAACCGCATTTGTTACTTCCACTGTGGAAACTGCGGTAGGAATGCCCCAATCCCAGAATATTTCTCCCAAATACCTGTCTTCAGCCCTGTATGTTTCAACAGCAGCCCAACTGGTTCCGCCGGCACCTTCAATGTCAATAAAGTCCACACCCGCATCAACCAGTATTTTGGCGGATTCGGCAGAGATTCCGCAACCTGTTTCTTTTGCAAGAACCGGAATATCGACATTTTCAGTGATTTGTGAAATCAATTCTGTGTATCCTCTTGCATCCAAATCACCTTCAGGCTGTATTGATTCCTGCAGAGGATTTAGGTGAATTGCGAGTATATCGGCATCCAATATTTCAACCGCTTTTTGAGCCAAGTTTAATTGTGGAGCGCCAATGTTGCCGACAAGCAAACAATCAGGTGCATTTTCACGAACAACAGTGTATGTGTCTGCAAGTTCAGGATGTTCGCAAGCTGCCCTTTGAGATCCTACTCCCAAAGCAATTCCATTATTTTCCGCAGCAATTGCCAATTGTTTGTTTACTTCTTTAGCTGCAGGGTGGCCTCCTGTAATAGCTGTAATAAATAAAGGTGAGTCTAACTTCTTACCGAAAACTGAAGTTGATAAATCTATTTCATTCTTATCAATTTCAGGCAAAACATTATGAATCAATTCAATGTCTTCAAATCCTGTAGTCTTATCCTTAAACTCTACATCATAATTTTCACAAATTAATAAATGCTCTAATTTTCTATCTGAAATCATGTTTAATTTCCCCTTGAAATTATTGTTCCCTTAACTTTCTCGTTTTCTAGTACTTTGAAAATATTGTCTTTAACTTCAGCATTTATTATCTTAGATTCAATTCCTAAATCCGCTAAAAATAAAAGTTCCTTAATCTTTCCGACCATGCCTCCGGTTACATCAACATTGGTTGTTCCTTCCAGAATATCCAAATCCTTAAGTGATGTGAACTTGTCGAAAAATTGCGCATCATCATGTGTTTTGGGATTCTTATCATAAACCCCGTCAACATCCGTTCCCAGAATTACCTTATCCGGATTGAGGTTTATTGCCAGATACTGGATTAACTGGTCGCCGGAGATTACGCAAAATTCCAGTTCATTATCAAGAACCACATCCCCATAAATTACAGGAATGAAACCTTTAGCCAAATAATTCTTGAATAAATCAAGATTTCCTTCAGTTATCCTTTTATCGGTTGCGGTTATAAAACTGGAAGCCGGAACTGCAATGGCTGGCAAACCCTCTTTAATAAAAGCTTCGCAGATGAACATGTTCAGTTTTTTAACTTCATTTTGAATTTCGCAGAACCCCAATCTTTTTTGAGGATATTCAGATTCATCAAATTCCTCACCGATTTTATGTTTTTTTGCCGGAGGATGTCCGAATGAACCTGCGCCATGAACAATCACTAACTGTTTTGGCGAATTGTCCATTGAAGCCTTTATTTCAGATGCGATTCTATTAAGACTGGCAGCATCAACTTCACTTATCTTTGAATCCTTATTGGTCAATATGCTACCGCCAATTTTTAAAATAATCATTAAATCACTTGAAAACCCTTGAAGAAACTCCTTTTCGAGTAAACTTAACTTTCAAAATATTATCATCATGGTCAATAGCTTTAGCCACTTCATCAACTTTTCCAGGACAAAGCGCAATAATGCTTCCTCCGCCACCGGCCCCGGTGGTTTTAGCTCCAATTGCACCTGCTTCCCTTGCATTATATACCATTCTGGACAGTTCTAAAGTGTTGACGCCCAAAACATCTAAAAATCCATGGTTAATATTCATTAACTCTCCTATTTTATCATAATCCTCTTTTAGAACGGCTTGTTTTGCATAATTAGTTAAATTGCCCATTGCAGTGATGACAGGATTGATGATTTTCGGATTTCTGTCTCTGCGGTTTCTAACATCCTTAACCATTTTGCCGGTGTTGCCGTGTTTAGTGGTGTAACCTACAACAAACGGAGCATTGAACTTAACATTGAAATGCTCCACTTTCTTATTTCTTGACAAATAAACAAGCCCTCCATAAGTTGAAACTAATGTATCTAACGGACTTGCAACCCCCTGAACTGCCTGTTCAACCATATGTGCATCATGTGCAAGGGATTGTTTGTTAAAACGAATATTATGATATCTGTATAATGCCGCAAGAGTGGCTACTGTTACAGCTGCTGATGAACCGAGTCCCGAACCAATTGGAACATTCGAATTTAATGTGATGTCAATTGGCGTATGGTCATGAACTCTATAAAGAGACTCTAAAATATATCTAATAATTCCTGGCTTTCCCTTAAGTAAAATATATTTTCTTTGAGGAGTGATCAACTCCGCTTCAAAACCTATGTCCGGAGCTCTGAATATGGTAGCATCACTTTCTGATGGCTTGATAGTTACATAAGCCCTTTTATTTACTGCACCCGCTATGGCTGGTTCGCCATAGACTACAGAATGTTCGCCAAACAATATTGTTTTTGCCGGAGCGGAGGCCTTTGCAATCATAAATACACCTTACTTAAAAATTCCTGAAGCGTAACCTACTACAGAGGTGAAATCCCCGGTAACGTCCCCGCTGGTTCCATAGGCCAATATCTCACTTGTGTTCTTTCCGCATCTTTTGGAAAGGGACATGGTTGCCATGACCGGACCGTAACCACACATTGTAATATTATATTGAACAACTTCTTCAAAAAGTTTAAATTCATTCATTTCCTCAATATCTTCCAAAACAAAACCGTCAACCTTATTTGCTTTCTCCTGATTATTGAAATGAGACAAATCAGTGCTTGCAATAACACAATAGGATTTATCTAACTTATTTGCCGCTTCAAAAATTGCATTTGACAAATCATTTGATGTGACAAATGTTTGCCTTCCCATTGTAATCGGAACGATTTTAAAGTCATTGGAAAAATATTGCAGGAATGGCAGTTGAACTTCTATGCTGTGTTCGCGAATGTGGGCTGTGAAATCTGCTGAAGCAATATCTGAAGATTCAATGATTGCCTGGGCAAATTCCCTATCCACCTCAACACTTCCGAGAGGAGTTATCCATTCGCCTTCGTTAAATACAGAAATCTCACTACCTAATCCAGTATGGTTGGGACTTATGATAATGAAAACTTCAGGAAAACCATTTTCAACGATTTCGCAATAACCCCTTGAGGCTATTGCACCAGAATATTGATAACCTGCATGAGGAACCATGATATTTATAGGATAATCTTCATCTTCAGATGAATTGAGCTTTGGCAGGTAGCCAACGCCGGCATCATCTAGAAAACAACTTTCAATAAGTTTTCTTAAGTTTTCAGGATTATCTGGATAAAATGCTCCAGCTACAGCAGGTTGTCTTAACATCTAACTCACTTAAAATTTAAGTTCGAATTCAGTAGCATCAATATCTAAGTCACCGTCTTCTGGAATGTCTCCTCTTTCTCTTAGGATTTGTCTTGCAAGCAACCAGTAAACTAAAGCAATAGCTTTTCTACCTTTGTTGTTTACAGGCACTGCAATATCAACAAAACTGAGTAAGTTTTCTGTATCGCATAATGCAATAACTGGAATACCGTTTTGTTTGGATTCTAAAATTGCTTGTGCATCTGATCTTGGGTCAGTTACAACAATGATTTTAGGTTCAATGAATTTAGCGTAATTAGGGTTAGTTAAAGTACCTGGGATGAATCTTCCAGGAATGGTTTTAGCACCAGTCAATTCACCGAATTTTTTAACAGGAGCCTGACCGTATTGACGGGTAGCCACTACTAAAATATCATCAGGGTCGTATTTTGCTAATAATTTTGCGATTTGTCTGATTCTTTCATCAGTTTTTTGAATATCCAATACATATAAACCGTCAGATCTTACTCTGAATATGTATTTTTCCATGTCACTAGTTTTTTGCTGGGTACCGATGTGTAAACCAGCAGCCAAATAATTATCTAAGTCTATTAAAAGTTCTTCATTTACCATTTTTTCACCTACAATCTAAAAATCATCTTCAATTTTAATACATTCATTTGGACAAACGTCCATGCAAACTTCACAATAACTACAGTCTTCAGGATTATTAATTGTAATTTTATCTCCTTCAAGAACTAATACTTCCATAGGGCAGACATCGGCACATTCTGCGCAGTCTGCACCGTCACATTTATCGTAATCTAAAATTACTTTTGACATTTTTATCTCTCCAAAACTTTTTAAAATTTTCCCATTTTTGAATTTGGAAGTTTTTCTTCAATACGAATGAGCTCATTTAATTTAGCAATCCTTTCTCCACCAATAGCCCCAGTTTTAATCATCGGAGATGAAAAACCGACAGCCAAATGTGCAATAGTATCATCGGTGGTTTCACCTGAACGGTGGGAAACAACCGGTACGATACCGTTTTCTTTTGCTAACTTGACAGTAGCATATGTTTCAGATAAACAGCCTATTTGATTAGGTTTGATTATGATTGCATTTGCTGCATTCATTTCAATACCTTTTGCTAAAATTTCCTTGTTGGTTACGAACAAATCGTCCCCACAGATGAGACATTTATCTCCAACTTTAGAAGTTAATTGAGCGAATCCTTCGAAATCAGATTCATCAAATGGGTCTTCTACATAAAACATTTTATAAGTATCAATGATATCCTTTACGAAATCAATCTGATCTCCGGTATCCCTTTTGACACCATCTTGAGCATAAACATATTTCTGCTCATTGGCATCCCATAGTTCGGATGCTGCCATATCCAAAGCGGGCCTGATTTCAATACCTATTTCATCACCGACTTCCTGGCAGGCCTGCGCCTGAATTTCCAAAGCATCGGCATTTGTAATGTTAGGCACCCATCCGCCTTCATCACCTTTACCTCCGGTAAAGGCTGAGTCTTTAGACTGGATTAATTCTTTTAACTTTTTGTGAATAGAAGCATTAGCAAAAATTGCATCAACAATATTAGTGGCTCCGATAGGAACAACCAAAAATTCTTGAATATCCGGAGCATTAACACCTGCATGAGCACCTCCATTCATCATATTTCCCAATGGATATGGCAATTCATTAGTGAAATTGCCGCCAATATATTGATAAAGTGGCATGTTATATGATGATGCGGCCGCTTTAGCCACAGCCATAGAGATTGCAACAGTAGTGTTGCCTCCAATAGCGGCTAAATTATCAGTACCGTCTATTTCCTGCAATACTTCGTCAATAGTAGCAAGGTCGCATGCATCCATTCCAATAAGTTCGGAAGCGATTAAATCTTCCATTTCACTTACTACAATGTCTACTCCTCCTTCAGGGAAGGACACTACCTCTCTTGAACCGGTACTTGCTCCACTTGGTGCAGCTGCTCTTCCAAATCCATTCCAGGTGATTACATCCACCTCAATGGTCGGATTGCCTCTGCTGTCCAGAATCTTTCGGACTTGGACATCTTCTATTATACTATCCAAAAAAACACCTCAGTGCCATTCAATTTATTACCAAAAAACCTATATCTTGAAAAAATCAGTAAGTTTCTTTATAGAGTTATTTTGGTATTTACTATTTTTTTTAAATAATTATGAGAAAAATAGATTTAATCTATTCATCTCTAATAACATCTAATGGTAAAACTCCTGCTTTGAGTTCTTCGTAAGCTATATCAATTGGATCTAATGAGTCGGTAATGTCCACTAAAGGTTTTGCGCCCATAGATATTTGAATTGCTCTAGCTCCGAGAATTCTAGCTTTTTCAAACCTTGTTAATTTTTTTTCAACATCCATGAATATTACTCCATTTTTAGGCATATATTTTACCAAGATTATATTTTTTATTAAAAAATATCCCTACAATAGTCTATTCCCAAGTTTCCACATGAGAAATCAACATTCTTCTACAACAGTATCTTGTTAAACCTAAATCATCTAAAATATCTTTAGAATCTTCACCCGCTGCGATTCTTTTATTGTATTCATCGAAGTAAGCGGATACAGGTTTTCCACAACTTAAGCATCTTATAGGAATCATTTATATCATCTTTTTTTATTTAAATAAAATATAAAAGATACAGAGTTTATCTGTAACTTTTTTGTTTACGTGCTCTTGCTCCAGGACCACCATATTTTTTAGGTTCAGAACGTCTTGGGTCACCTACTAACATGGTTCTGTCATACTGAATGAATTTTTCTTTTAAATCCATATCTTGAGACCATTGTACGAGTCCTTTAGCAATTACCATACGTGCAGCTTCAGCTTGACCCATTACTCCACCACCGATAACGTGGATGTTGAAATCCACTTCATTAGCTAAGTCTCCTGCTAATGTTAATGGTTCTTGTAATTTTAATTTGGCAAGCTCAGGAGAATAAAGTTCTAAAGGAACTTTGTTAATTCTGACTTTACCGGTTCCTTCACGAACAGTACCTCTTGCGATAGCTGTTTTACGTTTTCCACTAGTATGAATAACTTTAACCATAATAACACCTACTTATCTAAAAGGTAGCTCCTAAAAGTTTGGAGATTTCTCCTAACTCTACACCTTTTTTAAGATCTTTGTATTCTGCTTCAGGAACTGCAGTAAGTTCTGCATCAGCATATTCAGCAGGTACGCCAACAAAAGCTTTTAGGCCTTTGAATGCTGTTTTACCTTTGGATTTTTTGAAAGGTAACATTCCTCTTACAGTTCTTCTGAATATATCGTCCGGTCTTCTAGGATATTTAGGACCTAAGTCACGAGGGTTGGAAATACTTGCCCTGTCAACTCTTTGTTTGTATTTGGCATAAGCCCAATCCCTATTACCGGTTAACATAATTTTTTCAGCGTTGAGAATTACAACTTCTTCGCCTTCTAAAAGATTTTTACTAGTAATACTAGCTAATCTTCCTAAAACGCATCCTTCTCCATCAATAATCATCATAACACACATCCCCTATTCCATAATCCTTATGTTTGATCCTTTAGGATTACTTTCCATAATTTCTTCAATTGAGATGCATTCTCCGCCAGCAGCTTCAATTTTTTCCTGTGCTTTAGCTGAGAATTTTAATGCTACAACATCTACTTTGTCTTCTAAATCACCATTTGATAAAACTTTACCAGGAACTAAAACAGTTTCGCCAGCTTCAGCATGTCTTGCAATATCAGACAGATTTACTTCAGCGGTTCTTCTGTTAGACCTTTCAAGCCTTTGTGCAACATCTTTCCAAATAGCTGCATCTGTACTTCTTGATTGTTCATAAAGTTTATTAATAAGTTCAATAAGGTTAGGATTTGTTTTTACTACTTTCTTAACCATTATTTACTTCCTCCTTCTTCACTAAATCTGATAAACTTATCCGCTTTTTCACCTAATACGTCACATGCTTTTAATAAAACTTCCTTAGGAGGCATTGCCCCATCAGTTTCGATTCTAAATATAAAGTCATTTGGACGGAATCCTACATTAATATAACCATTGTCTGAAGCTCTTACACAGCTTTTGCACATGGCACATTCTTCAACACCGATCAAAGGACTGTTTTCATGTTCTTCAACAATCTTGATTTTCTTAGATCTTTTATCTGATTTTAGAATACCTCTAGGACATGCTTGAGCACAATCGTAATCGATTTCAACATCCTCATTGAAAGTTATTTCCGGATATTGCTTGTATGCACATACGGTTGTTGGCATCCATTTAGCATGTTCTTTTCCGTAACCAACTTTAGCGACAGCTTCAATGTCGAGTACTTCTCCTTCTTTGAGTTTTACTAAAGGTATGGTGTCGTATACAGGTTTAATTCGAGAGTCTGAAGATATTAAATCTTTAGAATAAACAACTTTAGGTCCTACTTCTTTTAATTGGAACATTATTCCGTTTTTGTACTCTTCCCAATCATCATCTTCAGGTAAAGACAATCCTTCAAGAGCATCAAGATCAGAAACTAAAGGAGTTAAACCGAGTCTATGAGCAAGTACCTCATTAAACATTGCAGAATCATTTCTGACAATATTTACGTCTTCAATAGCTATTTTTGGAACGTTGACCATTGCAACCCTTCTAATAGCATTCATGAAAGGAACTTCTGCATCGCGAACAATGAAAATCATTTCATCATCGCTTTGACTTCTTACTTCTATCTCCATTTTAAACCCTTCCGCTTAAACTCTTCTTCCTCTTTTACCACCAGGTCTTCCAGTACCGTCGTGAGGAATAGGAGTAATATCTTCGATTTTTCCTATTTTTATTCCAGCTCTTGCTAAAGCACGAATAGTTGCTTGTGCACCAGGTCCAGGACTTCTAGGTCCATTTCCACCAGGAGCTCTTACTTTAATGTGTAATCCAACAAATCCTTTTTCTTTAGCATCGTCAGCTATTCTAGTTGCTGCAGCCATTGCTGCGAACGGTGAAGCTTGTTGTCTGTCTGCACGAACAACTTTACCACCGGACCATTGTGAAATGGTCTCAGCACCAGTAATATCTGTTACAGTAATAATAGTGTTATTGAATGATGAGTAAATATTAGCTATACCCCATTTTTCATCTTTTGCCATAGTTACACCCTTTATTCCTCTGTATTAGCTTTATTATCCTTGCCTCTGTTGTACTCTTCAATTTGTTTTGCTACAGGTGAAGAACGATAGAATCCGATGTCGTCTTCTTGACCGTGTAAAACTACATAACTTGGTGAATTGATTTTTTTACCGTTTAAAGCTATGTGGCCGTGTACAACAAACATTCTTGCTTCTTTAGGAGTACGAGCTAAACCTTTATTGTATACAATTGTTTGTAATCTTCTTCTTAAGATATCTTCAACGTTTAAGTCCAGGATATCTTCAAGAGCTGCACCTTCAGGCAAAACACCGGTTCTAGCTAAGTGTCCTAATAATTGTAATTTTTCGTTTACCATCTGATCAGCACCGAAACCAAGTAAATACCTTGCTTCCCTACTGTATCTTCTAACTAATGTATCGGCTTTCCAAATTTCTTTTTTGTTTTTTAAGCCGTATTTAGTCATTAATTTATTTTCATTTTTAATTCTTTCCGCATTCCAAGGATGTGGTGGTGTATTATACTTTTTCCTTGATTTTCTAGGTTGTCCCATTAAAACATCTCCTTATAAAATTGAATTTTGATAATTTAATCTATAAAAAAAAGCTCTTGCTTAACCTCTTGAACGTTTTACACCAACTGAAGAACTTTTCCTGAAAGTAGATTTGGTTCTTTGACCTCTAACAGGTAAACCGACTTCATGTCTTCTACCTTTGTAACTTCTGGTCTTTTTCATTCTGTTCAAATCATCCCTTAAAGTCATGTCAAGGTCTGATTCGATTAAGTGAATGTTGTCACCAGTTTCATAGTCTTCCCTTCTGTTCAACATCCAAGCCGGAATGCCGAAGTCAAGAGGGTTTTCCAAAATTTCTTCAATTTTTAAAACATCTTCGTCAGCAATGTATCCAATTTTTGCATCTAAATCTAAGTCTAAAACGCGACATATAGTTTTAGATAAAGAGATTCCAACACCTTTGATTTCAGTCAAAGCATGTTCAATGGTTTTGTTACCATTAACGTCCTTTCTTGAAATACGTACTAAATGTTTGAATTCGTCTTCCATTAAATAACCTCCATTTATAGAGCGAACCTACGAGACGTAAAATATAGATTCGAATGTTTTGAATTTCAAAACACAGTTTTTTTCAACAGTTATAAACTTAGCATGATTGCTAAGAGTGCAATAAATATCAGTTTAACAAGTATTTTCATTTAATATTCGAAAAAATATAGTTAAAAACTAATAAACGCCGAGACTGGGATTTGAACCCAGGAGGGCTGAACGCCCACGAGATTTCCAGTCTCGCGCCTTACCAGGCTAGACTATCTCGGCATTGAAATAGTTAGCAATACTTGTACATCATACCATCTAGAATAATATGATAAGATAATATATTTAAATTAACATATATAAAGGTTTGCTAAAAATCAGATTTTTAAAAAAAAATAAACAAATGGAACAATTATTATTTTTTTCAGCCAATGGCAAAGTATATTTAAATATAACTTAAACTATTAATTAGGTGATACCATGGATTTATTATTGACAGCAGTAATTGTAATTCTCATAATTATAATTATTGTAACCATTGCACATATGTACAACAATTTGGTCGGACTCAGAAACCGCGTGAAAAACAGCTACGCGCAAATCGACGTTCAGCTAAAAAGAAGAAACGACTTAATACCAAACTTAGTGGAAACAGTAAAAGGCTATGCAGCTCATGAAAAAGGCGTTCTTGAAGAGGTTACCAAAGCAAGAACAGGCGTGATGAATGCATCAACCATTGAAGAGACAAGCGCTGCGGATAACCAGTTGACCGGTGCCTTGAAAACATTGTTTGCGGTTGCTGAAAACTACCCTGATTTAAAAGCGAACAGCAATTTCCAGCAATTGCAATCTGACCTGACAGATACCGAGGACAAGATTGCCTATGCAAGACAATTCTATAATGATGTCGTGTTGAAATATAATAATGCATGTCAACAATTCCCAAGCAATATATTGGCAGGATTGTTTGGTTTTAAAGAAGAAGAATTCTACCAAGCTCCTGCAAGTGAAACTGCAGTACCTCAAGTTGAATTCTAGTGGTGAAATTATATGAATGTTAAAAAGACATTTACTATAATTTTACTTTTTTTACTATTACTCTCAACACTTTCAGCAGTTGCAGCCGACGATGACAGAAGTTATTCCATTGATCGGGCATTCGTTGACCTTACAGTTGAAAGCAATGGCCTGCTTCATGTGGATGAAAGATACGATTATTCCTTTGACGGAAAATTCAATGGAGTTTATAGGGATATACCCCTAAAGGCCGGAGAAAGTATAGAAAATATCGAAATCGATGTTGACGGGGCTTACGAATCCCATGTGGTAAGCGATGAAGGCGGATATAAGCACCTGAAAATCTACCTGTATTCCGATGAAGCACATACCCGTGGAATCAGGGACTGCAGAGTATCCGTTTATATCAGTTACGACATGAAAAATGTAGTTACTCTTTTCAATGATGTTGGCGGACTCCAATACAAGCTCTGGGGAGATGAATGGGATGTCGGCGTTGGAACAGTCAATGTAAATGTCAACCTGCCGGGAGATAAGGGAAATGAATACTTCCTAAATCCTCAGGAATTCAATGCCTCAAGTGACTTGAATGGAAATACCATAACTGCAAAAACCACATCCATTCCAAAGGGAGATTTCTATGAGCTGCTTGTTTTGATGCCATTGGATGATTTTGATGATGCGCAATATGCAAAGCATGTAGACCAAAACGGCCGGGACATGATAATGAAAAACCTCGAGGACAGCATTAACGGACGTAATTTCTGGAATACAACCTACCTTGTTTTAGGGTTACTTTCGATTTTAAGCCCTGTTGTGGCAGTCATTACATATATCCGGTACGGCAGAGAGCCGAAAGTGGACTATGATGGAATTTATGAACGGGATCTTCCAAGCGATGACCCTCCGGAAGTGGTGAATGCAATCTATGCTACAGGAGACATCGGAAGGCCAGATATGGATGGTTTTGAAGCATCGATTCTGAATTTAATCGATAAAAAGGTTTTGAGTATTCAGAGTGTTGCTGACACCCAGACTGAAACCAATGATTTATACATTAAATTCAACGGCGATTCCAGTGGACTCGAATCAAACGAAAAGCAAGTGTATGACATATTGCACTACTTTGCAAACGGGGATTCACTGAATCTGTCAAGTCTGAATACCACATTATCCTATGAATCAAATGCCGAATGGTTCATGGACCAATATCATGACTGGCAGAATAATGTTAAGGATTCGATAGAACCAAGAGTCAATGAAGAGTTCAACGACACAGGCACAACCATTATTACCGCACTCAGTGTAGGAGGATTGGTTGTTGGTGTTATACTGACTCTTTTAGGAATATGGACCGAACTGAAATCAGGAATGTATTCCATTGCCGGAGGAATATTCCTAATCCTCTTTTCAGTTTTGATTATGAGATTGGATGACGATAAATTCGGACAATGGACTCCAAAAGGTCGTGTGATGTATCTCAAATGGAAAAACTTCAAGAAGTTCCTAAAAGACAACAGTTTAATTAAAGAACACCCTCCGGAATCAATAGTTATCTGGAGGAAGTACCTGATTTACGGCGCGGCTCTTGGAGTAGCTGACAAGGTCTATGATGCCATGAAACTTCAAGAAACAAATCTATCCGACTATCATGATGATGACCTATTCCTGTACCATCATTACGGAGGATACTACATGATGCATCATGCTATAATGAGTGGACAATCTACAGTGAACTCCTCTTCAGATTCCGGTGGCTTCGGCGGCCTCGGAGGAGGATCTGGAGGAGGAGGTGGAGGAGCATTCTAGCTTCTTCACTTGTTATTTTTTTAAATTCATAATGTAAGAAATATATTACACCTATCTTATAAAAAAATATTATTTCCAGAACCTTGGATAGGTATCCGGTTTCATAAACACTTTGGAAACGTTAACCGCAAATCCGGAATCGGCTTCCAAAATCTCATTGGAAGTCAACAAGGAATTTCCTGCACCGACCAATTCGCCTTTAAGTGTTTCGATTGCTACAAAATCATTCTTTTGAATATTGTCGGCCAACTCAACGATTCCTCCGTTTGCCAAATCCGCGCCGTGGCAAACCGCATCCACTGCAGAATCCTTAATGACAATCTTCGGCAAGTAATCGGCGGCCCTTTCCATCGGCATGATGGCTTCACGCAGGAATGATTCATCGCCGTCTTCCTTCCAGAAGTGATATGCATCTGTAACGTCCTGCAAGGTAACCAGATGGTTTTTCTCATTGAATGAACCTACCTGTGTTCTTCTAAGCTCCGCCATGTGAGCCCCTACACCCAAAGCCTCGCCGATATTGTGGCAATAGGTTCTGACATATGTTCCCGCTTCACATCCTATTCTGAAAAGCACATCACGGCCTTCTATTTCATAGATTGTTGAATAATAGATGTTACGGGTTCTCATCTCACGCTTTACAGCGGATTTTACAGGAGGCAGTTGGAAAATCTTACCTGTAAACTCGGCAAATACCTCACGGATTCTTTCCTCATCCACATCCTGATGGAATGTCAGAAGACAGACATATTCCTTCGGCGCTGTCAAAAGCAGTTGAATTGCACGGGTTGCGTCATTAAGACCAACTGGAAGGATACCTGTTACCTTAGGATCAAGTGTACCGCCGTGTCCTGATTTTTCCAGGTTTAAAATACGTTTAACCCATGAGTCTATTTCATGAGAGGTAGGACCTGATGGCTTATCTAAATTGATTACTCCCTTAGAGATATATTCATTGATTTCCCTATCTTCCGGTTTGCAGCCGAATTCCGGAGAAGTGAAACTTTTAGATTTTGTTGCCATGTTAAATTTCATGAAAAAAACCCTTAAAAAAAATAGTAAATAAAAAAAAGATATGAATAATGGTTAATTATTCATTTTTGGACCTATAAGTCAGCTAAAGCTGCTTTAATAGAGTCGATGTCACCTGAAACGTCGATGGAATCTTCAGTTGGTTCCAAGTGAGCAATGTTACATCTTCTGTTTTTGACTGCTTCACCGACAACTTCAACATAGTTTTCATCGATAATTTCAACGATTGCACATTTTTCGCCAGCTTCTCTACCGGCGATTTTTACACATACTCTACCTACTTCGATTGATGCCATTTATATCACCTTTAATGTTTGAATAATGATTTCTGATACGTTTTCAGGATTGAAAGTACCAGTGTTTATAATTATGTCATAGATATCCATATTGCTAATGTCAATATTATGAATGTCCATGTATCTTAAGGCTTCGCTTTCCTCACGAATGATAATTTCGCTTTTAGCCACTTCAACAGATTTTTCTTCCCTATCGGAAATCCTTTTTGATCTAACGTCGAATGGGGTTACCAGCCAAACTCTTAAATCAGCGTTGTCAACAAAGTATGCTGACAGTCTTCCTTCAACAATCAGATTGTCTGCCTGTCTAGCTTTTTCAGCTTGCCTTTTGTCAATTTCTTTATCTATATCATCATTACCTTCAGCAAATTCGCTGAATTCAAGAACGCTCATACCCTTTTCCGCAGCCATTTCTCTGAAGACAAAACCTGCAGAGATATAAGGAATGTTTAACTTTTCGCTGAGCAACTCAGCAGTGGTTGTTGTTCCTGTTCCAGCCAAACCGCCGACAGTAATTATCATTATTTTCTAGCCTCGTTTTTGAAATGTTTACGAGCACAGCTTGAACATAAGTAACCTCCGAATGGACGGTTAGGTCTTTTAGCTGTTTTTGATAATTTTCCAATTTCATATGGACGTCCGCGAGGAACTCCATGCAATACTTTACCACATTCAGCACAAACATGCTTAGATGGTTTTTTCTTTTTGTATCTTAAAACATTTTCCCCACCGGGAGTGTTTTTGTGAACTCTTTTATATGATCTTGATCTAAACCTATTTGCAGGCATTTAATCACCTTTATAATAATTTTTAATAAATAATTGTGTAATAGCGTATTCAAAATAGAATATTATAATATCTATTTTTCATTATTAATAAATGTATGGAAAAAGGGTTAAATTAGAACCCTTGTTTAAATCCTAAGAATTTTCTTAATATCTGACTCATACCGAAAGTACAAATCATATACCATAATAACCATCCTATACCATAAGGGATTGTAGCTTGTCCGCCATACATGAAACTGCCAATGAAATGCCAGACAGGAGTTAAAGTAAGCCAATAAACAGAAGGAGGCAATATAATAACTAAATTACTGATTGCAGATGCTCTCATCCAAAAGAATATTAAAATAATCGGGACAAAAGTGACAAACATTGGTTTGAACTGATTGGACATCATAGCAGTTTGCTCTTGCATCATTTCAGCTTGTTGAGCTTGAAGTTCAGCTATCTTTTTCCCATCTCCTTTCTTTTGAGCTTCACGTAATTCACTGGTCAATTTTTTACTTTTCGCTTGAATTTCATTCATTTCATCCTGGTCAACCAAGTATTTGTTTGCAATTGTCGTAATTAAAGAAACAATAAATGCAATAATCAATACTGTTAATGCAGGATTGGTTGGATTTGGGTCTATTGCTAAAATCGGATTGAAAATAGCATTCAATGCATTATAAACCATTCCTGTAAGCGCTGCTATAAAATCTGGCATAATTCATTCCCCTTATAAATTTAACACATTTACTAATTTTTTAACATTGGAATCTAAATGATTATCATGATTTTCAACAATCTTAACAGTAGCTCCTGTTAATGTGGCATATGCCATTGAAGTGGCCCTGTTCATTTGTTGATGTAAATCTATTTCCTTAGCTTTTTGAAGGTCTCTTTCACGAGTGTCATCATTTAGTCTTCTGTAAATAATTTCATCAGGATTTGCTTCAACTAAAATAAATTGATCTGGCTGTAACTGTTCCAATACCCAAATAGGTAATCCCGGTAAGAATCCTGCAGGGGTATTGATTGTACAATGAGTATCAACGATAACATTATCACTTTCAGATCTTGCTTTAATCTCTTTAGCTGCTTGAGCCTGAATCTCTTTTTGAGTTTCAGCAGGCAATTTTCTTAATTCATCCCTGTGCTCTACAATTTTTTCCTTAATTGCAATTTCAGTCATTATGTCACCATAATTTAAATGGACATAATCAACTTCCTCTAAAGCTTTGTTTAATAAAGTTGTACTTCCAGAACCTGGAATCCCTGTTAATACTACTAATTTCATTTTAATCCCTCACATTAAAGAGAAAAATAAGAGAAGATTTAATCTCCTCCTAATACTTTCCTGAGAATTGGATTTGCTGACATGAGCTGTTCTTCAGCCATTTCCTCATATAACTTATGGAGAATACCTACTGTAAGCAATACTCCAGTACCTCCTCCCAAAGCGCCGGTTAAATCCGCAAGGAAAGCAATGAGTCCTACATAAATACCACTTATAATGGTAAGTGCAGGAATATATTTTTTCAAAATCTTATACAATTGACGTTTACTACTTCTAAAACCAGGTATCTGGATACCTGAACTATGAAGTTGTTCTGAAATCTTTTTAGCATTCAAACCACTGATTTCAACCCATAAATATGAGAATAACATACAGCAGCAAATAAAGAATACTGCATATACTAAAACATGTATCGGCTCGGTTATAAACATGGTTAAATTAGGTGTTGATAAAAGCCATGCGATACCATCAACAGCTTTACCGTTTTCCAGGTGTCCTAAAATAGGAACTCCGATTTTTTGGAAAATGTTTGCAAACAATGTAACGTTTACAAGTAAAGCACTTGTCAAAATAACCGGCATGTTACTTGAGTAAACGAATTTTAATGGGTACTTACCGACAGACCCTCTAATTCTTCCGTGACCTCTCACACTTCCGTGGGAAATAGGAATTTCAACTCTCATCGCTTCACCGTATAAAACAACCATAAATACAATAATGGTTGCAAGCAATGGAATTAAGTTATAAAAGTTTGGCATTCCCATAGTGGATTGCTGGATGAATTTAGGAATGATACCTGCGAGCAAACCGTCAGTACCTGGCAAAATACTGAATGTACCTACCATAATAGCCTGACAAACACCTGCTGCAATGAACAGTCCAATACCACTACCGAATCCCCATTTTGATACGACTTCATCAAGGTAGATGATAACTAATGCCCCTAAAACAAGTTGCAGAATCAATAATCCGGTATATGAACCGTCGATAGGGACTAAGTTTCCGGTAAGCACTAAAACAGCCGCTTCAAATACTGTGAAAACAATTGACAATACTTTTTGAGTAGCTTGGAAATGAGATTTGTCTTTATGGGATGAAAGATCCAAATCTAAAAGATTTGAACCAACTAATAATTGCAAAACAATAGAAGCAGTAACGATTGGACCAATACCCAATGTTAAAATTGAACCAAAACTTCCAGCCATAACTGCCCTTAACTGAGCAAAACTGTCGATAGCTCCTGGAGCTAATCCATATAATGGAATTTGAGTTAAAAAGTAATATAATACTAAAATAAGAGCAGTCCATTTAAGTTTTTCATTGAAATCTTCCCTGTGAACAGGAGATTTAACTTCAGGAATAATCTTAAAAATTGGCTCTAAAACTTCTAAAGATGACATTTTATTCCTCTAATATAATAGAAGAAAGCTATAATATTATAGCTTCCCCTCCTAATTCTTCGATTTTCTCAATTGCAGATGCTGAGAATTGAGGTGCTGAAATCTTATAAGCTTTGGTGATTTTACCTTTAGCTAAAACTTTGTCATAACCTAATTCAGTAACATCGATGACAATAGCATCTCCTTCTTTGGATGCTTTGCCTTGAGCAATGAAATCATCAGCATGTTCTTCTAAATAATTTAAGTTAACAGCGTTGATTTTTTGAATCATTTTTTGAGGTCTTTTGAAACCATGTTTACCGAAGTGGTCAGGGTCGTGGATTACAGTCCAGGTCCAGTGTTGTTTACGCATACCTGCTTTTCCTTTTCCACCTTTGTTACCTGCACCTCTGCGTTTTTTGGTACATCCTCCACCGTTGGATCTAGAACCTCTTTGTTTGTTAATTTTACGTTTTGTTCTAATCATTTTATACACCTGAGTTTAAAGCATTCTTTTTGCAAGATCTTTAATTTCTTCTCCCCTGTAACCTAAAGATCCACCTTCTTTAACAGATAAACGGATATCTTCGTAACCTTTTCTTGGAGGGTGTAAACGGAATACAGGTTTAATACCAACATCGGCTAATTTAACTTTAGATTCAACTAAAGCTTTAGCCAATTCTTCAATATTAGCATAATCAGAATTTTCAGCTACATACTCATCAGTAACTTTTACATTTCCTGGGAGTCTGCCTCTTTTAGCAATCATAGCTGCAACAAATTCAGCGTCGATTTCACCCCAGGTGATGTAATCCTTAGCTTTTTGAAGCATTCCTTCATAACTAGGATTTTCTTCTACTAATACTGCATGGCTGATTCTGTTAAGTCTTAACATTTCTAAGGTTTCTGCAATGTTTCTAATAACACCGGTTGTTCCTCTTACTCTAATAACTAAAAACATGATATCACCATTTAGTAGTTAACTCCCATCTTTTTGAGATCAGCTTCAGTAGCTTTAACTTTACTTAATTCTTTTAAAGCATCAAATACTGCGTTTGCAAAGTTAACAGTGGTTTGGGTCTGTCCGAAAGTTTGTGACCATACGTCTTGGATACCGGCAAGTTTAAGGATTGTTTTACCGACATCTCCAACTACTAAACCAACACCTGCAGGAGCTGGCATTAAAGTAACACTTACACTGCTTGTTTTACCGGTTACTTTGAAAGGTACTGTGTGTTCTCTTCCACAAACACAACCCCAGTCTCCACAACCTCTTCTTACTTTAATAAGGTTGTATTTTGCATTATCAACAGCTTTTCTGATAGCCGGACCAACTTCTTTAGCTTTACCTTGGCCTAATCCGACATAACCGTTTTTGTTACCTACGGCAACAATTACTCTGAAATTAACTTTTCTACCAGATTTATGCATCCTTTGAACCAAGTTAACATCCATTACTTCTTCTTCTAAATCTGGAATTAAGGCATCAACTATTTCTAATTCCATAATTGGAAGACCTTTTTCAAAGATTTCATCGATATCAGTAATGGTTCCATCTTTAACTAATTTACCCATTTTAGTTTTAGGTTCCCATTCATCAATATTAAAACTCATAGTTATACCTCTGCCTCATCAATATTTTGTTTAGTTTCTTCAAAGTTTTCCGGTAAATCTTTAGGATTGAGACCTCTTTCAAAATACTTTGAGAATTTTTTAGCAACTTCTTCAGCGTCTAAAGATTCAGCATAGTTAGCAACATGTTCTCCTCTGATACGTTCATCTTCCGGGAAAATGAAGTCACCGTGAGGAACTTCCAAACCTGCATCAACAGCACCTTTTAATGCTGCAAATATTTTAGAACCTTTAATTGGGGATTTTAAACCTATGTCTAAAATTGCATTTTCAACACCTGCTGCTAAAGCTCTTTTAGCACAGAGATATGCAGTCAAATAGAATGCTGAAAGATTTCCAGTAGCCCCTAAGTAACCATAATTCGCTAATTGTTTACTTACTGCTGAAGCAACAGTGATATCTCCTTCAGGAGCGTAATCAATAACTTGAACAGTAGCATGAGAGTTAGAAACTCTTACAACCAGACGTGACTTGTCGTAGTCAACTAATTTCATTCTAGCTGCATAATCAGTTTTTCCTTCTCTTCTTCTTCTGAATGCTACTTTATAATTAGTTCCATGTGCCATGTTTATTCATCTCCTTTAATTAAATCATGGTCACGGGCGTAGTTTCTCATGTAAGATTTACTTCTAAATGCGCCACCCTTAGCCATTTTGTATAATTTACGATAGGTTGTAGCATCAATGATTTCTTCTTCACGCATTTCTTTAAGATCTTTTCTTAAAGCCCTAATAGTAGTCATCCAAGCTTTCTTTTTAGGAGTACGTGCTTTTTTAGCTCCTTTTATACTACCTCTACCTTTTCTTTTTCCTTTTGCTTTTTGTTCTTTGATTTTCTTAGATCTGTAGCTACTAATACCTTTTTGAGGTTTAGCTTTAATAGCTCCATCGTTAATTAACTGCTTTACTCCTTCTCTAGTAATAGCCATAGATACTTCTTCTAATCTTTCTGGATCAATCCATACACGATTAAGACCTACTTTGAGGATACTAGCAGCTAATCTTTTTTGAGTTGTAAGATTCATATATATAATCCTCCATTTAGATATAATCTAAATTCCCTTTTTTTATTTTAACCAGTTAAATCAATTCAAATAAAAGCCCCGGAACTGATTCAACTTATAATTATGATTTATTTGTTTAATACTTTAATTCCGAGCTCGGATGCTTTTTCCAACATCAAAGCTTTTTTCCTTTTACCGATAGAAGCGCTTATTCTTGCAGCGTCGTTAGCTGGGTCTAAGTCTTCTAACTCTTGCATATTGTGAACAAGAACATCATTATACCCTGAAGGGTGTAAGTCCCTTATAGCTCTAGGGGTTCTGTAACCAATAGCTGGCATGTCAGGTTTTCCTGCTTCATATCTTCTCATTTTACTGGTTTTACCTCTAGGGCGTCTCCATTTGATTCCAAGTTTTTTATAACGAGCATATTCTTGTCTTTTAAATCTT